>JACMKG010000089.1 GCA_014380255.1 Prolixibacteraceae bacterium
GAAATACCAAATTTGGAGATGATAACAAATGGGGTATGTTCCCTGCAGGATCAGCTGCTTATCGCTTGTCAAAAATATCATTTTTCGATGATCTTTCATTTGTTGATGATTTGAAACTACGCGTATCGTATGGTGAAACAGGCCGTTCAGGATTTAATCGTTACTCTTCACTGGCCCGTTACCAAGGTTTTGGAAGATGGCAGAATGATGCAGGTGAGTGGATCCAGGTTTACGGACCAGCTAATAACCCGAACCCGGATTTACGTTGGGAAAAACAAATTTCTTACAACTTAGGTCTTGACTTCACTTTATTTAATAACCGTTTATCAGGTAGTGTGGATGGCTTTATCCGTCAGGGAAAAGACGTTATCTCCAATTATGATGCTCCACTTCCTCCATTCTTACATGATCAGATCTTCACAAACGTAGGTACTACAACTGCGAAGGGTGTTGAATTGAACTTAAACTGGACTGCTATTCAGAAAGAAAATTTCACATACCAGACTAATATCACCACTTCTTACATCTTATCCAAATTGGATAAATTCTCGAATGGTACCTACACAAAAGGCTTCATGGAACGTTATTCTTTACCTTCTCCAGGAAACCCAGGTAATGCTCAACGTTTGGAAGATGATACTGAAATCGGAAGCTTCTATGGATACAAATATGCCGGTGTAAATGAAGAAGGCAAGATTATGATCTGGCGTGATGCTATTGTGGGCGGTGAAAAAGTCATTGCTTCTTCTCAAGGTAAAAACACCGACAAAACCTATTTAGGACATGGTGCTCCTCGTGTTGAATTGACTTGGGGAAACAACTTTACATACAAAAGCTTTGACCTTTCGTTGTATTTCCGTGGCCGGTTCGATTATCAAATCCTGAATACTTATCAAATGTACTATGGATTGGTTGCTGAACCAGGAGTTAACCTGTTGAAGGATGCTTATACAAGAAACGGACACATCACCTCAGGAAAAGTAATCACTGATTATTTCCTTGAAAATGGCGATTACCTTAAACTTGACAATTTAACCTTGGGTTGGTCTCCAAAAATCAACAACAAGTATTTTAGCAACGTGCGCCTTTATGGTACTGTGAAGAATGTTTTCACTATCACAAAATACTCAGGACTGGACCCAACAACTGTTAGCATTTCAGGATTAGAGCCAGGTATTTCATCCTTGAATGTATATCCCATTACCAGGAATTATACCCTTGGTGTACAGGTAACATTCTAAAATTCAATTCACCAATAAATAACAAGTAAAGAATATGAATAAAATTAAAATATTTTACTTTTTGCTGCTTTTTGCATTGGTAATGCCCTCATGTACCAATTTGGATGAGGAAGTATTTGACACGCTTACCACTGACATTTACTATCAGGATAAGAATTCAATTATAGCAGCTTTGGTTCGTCCTTACGAACACGGCCACTGGACTGGTTGGGACGGTGACAGATATTTACTACAGGAATTAACTGCTGACCAGTTTATGTGGGCTCAGAAAGGCAAGCACGGCTGGGACGGTGGTCAATGGATCCGTCTGCATGGTCATGAATGGACTGATAACGAAGGAGTCGTTTATGGTGCTTGGGTAGGCCCTTACCAGGGAATTGCACAGTGTAACCGCTTTATCGAAGATTTTACTGGATTGGATTATGTCAAATTTGGCTTGACTGAAACCGACAAGGCTCAGCATATTGCTGAATTGAGAACCTTACGTGCTTGGTTTTATTTATTCCTGATCGACTTTTTCCGTGAAGTTCCAATCGTAACAAACGTGAGTGAAGTAAAAGGACAGTCTACACGTCAGGAAGTATTTGCGTTTATCGAAACTGAATTGAAAGAATCTTTACCAGGTCTGGTTAAAAACGGACGCGCTGGTCGTTGGGATCAAGGTGGTGCTGCTTCTTTATTGGTTCGTTTGTACCTGAATGCCGAAGCATGGATTGGCACTCCTAAATATACTGAATGTGCTAAATATGCCCAGGAAATTATCAGTGGAAACTATGGAACTTACAGCATCGATCCTGATTATACAGGTCCTTTCCGTTCAGGAATCAATGCATACCGTTCACCTGAAAATATCATGGAATTCCCACATGCAAAAAACATCTATGAATTCGGATGGATGTACAATGCCATGATGCACTACCAGCAACGTTATGCTTTGGATAATGACTGGGGTGGCTGGAATGGAATTACCTTGACTCCTTCTCGTGATGTGAATGGAGCTTTGAATCCTTTCAAACTGGGTAATCCTTATGAAAAGTATTCTAAAGATGACAAGCGTAAACAACCTTTCCGTACAACTGACGTGAATGGTAACCGTGAAGGATTCTTCCTCATTGGTCAGCAGTATTATTTTAATGCTACAAAAGGGTTTGGCTTCGATAGTACTAAAATGGTATTAGGTACTGAAGAATGGACTGGAAAACCACTTTCATATGTTGACAATTGTGCACGTTTTTCTGAAAAACCAAACGGACGTTGGAACGAAGGTTCTCATGTAAGTACTGGTGAAGAAAACACAGGAGTACGCTTTATCAAATTCCCTTGGTTACAAATGTCTAAAGGTTTGTTCCAGTTTAACTCGGCTACTGAAATTCGTTTGGCTGAAATTTACTATTCACTGGCTGAATGTAAATACCGTGCAAACGATAAAGCTGGTGCTGCTACCCTTTTGGATGCTGTTAGAGCACGTAACTTCAAAACAGGAACTTTTGATGCTGTCAAATACTCAACAAATCTTGCATTGTTAACCGATGATGAATTTGTGGATGAATTAGGTCGTGAATTCTTGGGCGAACGTCACCGTCGTACTGACCTTGTACGTTGGAAACGTTATGGAAACGCATGGTGGGATAAACCTACCGATGCAAAAGATAAAACTATCTTCCCAATTCCTTCAAGAGCTTTGAATGCAAATCCATTGCTTGTACCAAACTCTGGAAATAAAGAAGCTAAATAATTTATCATTACCCAATCTAAAAAAGCCGTTCCATGTATATGGGACGGCTTTTGTCATTTTATACAGATACCTTAAACAGAGAATATCCTTGGATCGATATATAAATCCAATTGGGATAATGATTGCTAATAGGAAGGAAATCCAAGTCTAAAAACTAAAATATATTCTATCTTGACTAAAGAATAAGAACCTCCATTGTCGATAGTATTATGACATACAGGAGAAAGATTACAAGCATCCATAACTAAATGAAAAATAAACACATAGAACTCATAGACTAATTTTTACTATGTGTCCTATGTGTCTATGTGTTTATTATTTAGATAGACATGAAATTAGGAATGAGAAACCTTTTCGCGGGGGGTTAATAACTATGATAAAATAAACAATAAAACACACGGCAACTGATTATAATATTTATACTTTTATACCGAGATACTGAGCGGAAACTGAGCGGGTGACTTCAAGTCACCCGCTCAGTATAACTACATAAACTTAAAATCCTTGATGATGAAGCTGTTTTACTTGCTGATCCTGGTAATTGCTCTTTCCATGGCATGTAATGCTCAAAAGAAGTCGCCCTACAGTTTAATCGAGTCGTATGAATCCATATTCAAACGACAGGATGCTAAACGACAGGAACTGTGGAAGTTGAAAGAGTATCGCAAGGCCATTGCGATCATGCAGGATTTACGTGCAAGGTACGAGCAGTTGGATTCCAAGGATCAAGTTAACTACAACGGAGCTATTCAAGGTTTGTCGTATAACCTGGCCTGTGGCTATTCGCTGGTT
The DNA here is from genome assembly GCA_014380255.1 of Prolixibacteraceae bacterium. The sequence continues at coordinate 3,769 of JACMKG010000089.1, forward strand.
CATCAGATTGATTCATCCCTGATGTACCTTCAATTGGCCCTTGACAAGGGATATGACAATTATTACTGGATAAAGAAAGACAGCGATCTGGTGAATATCCGCAAGGATAAAAGGTACGAGGCAATGATGAAAACACGTGATTTTGAGGCCATCTTAAAACAAAACTGCACCTATAAAAAACAATCCTCCACCGTGCCTTTGGTGGCTTACCAGGCCAAAGAAGCCATGGAATTACAGGAATTTCGCAGGAAATACAAGTTGGATAGTGTTGCAGGCAACGGATCGGAGGTTGTCCGGATCATCAACCTGATGCAATGGGTTCACCGGGCAGTCAGGCATGATGGCAGATCTTACAATCCCGGGGACACGCATGCCGATGCCTTGATTAAGGTTTGTAAAAAAGAAAAACGTGGCGTGAATTGCCGCATGATGGCCACGATCTTAAATGAAGTGTATCTCTCCATGGGGTATCCCTCACATTTTGTGACCTGTTTGCCCAAGGACAGGAATGACCCCGATTGTCATGTGATCAATTCGGTCTATTCGAAGGAATTGAATAAATGGCTGTGGATGGACCCTTCCTTTGAAACGTGGGTAAAAGATGACAAGGGCAATTTGTTGAGCATTGAAGAGGTCAGGCAGCGATTGGTAAATAACCAGCCTGTGTTTGCCTCCTCAACGTATAATCACAATGGAGAAACCTACCCCGGGGCAGGGGAACAATATCTGCACAACTACATGGCCAAGAATTTATTCCAGCTGCAAATCCCCGCGGTTAGCTGTGCCGCTTTTGAATCGCGCAATGATTTCAGCTCCATCAAGCTGCAAAAGCTCGTGCCGGTCAAGAAGTTCTACATTCAACTGATTCCCTCGGAGTTTAACCACCAGAATGTGCCCATGGGCGAGCTCGTAAATGGGGTGTATTACACCAATGATGCAGGGCAGTTTTGGAGGAAGCCGTAGGGAAACTGAGCTGGCGACTATTGCTAAAGTAAAAGAATCATTTCAGAACAGGC
>JACMKG010000464.1 GCA_014380255.1 Prolixibacteraceae bacterium
CACAAATATTATTAGTACAATCTCTCCTCCACCCATATTATTTTCTTAATTAAATGGTGTTCATTTTATAAATCACCGCAAATATACAAACTTGTTTATAAGAACTATGGTTGATGATAGGTATTTCATACAAAAAGAAAGCAGGAATTCCATCTGTCTTTCGACCGATGAAATCCCTGCTTTAGGATTGTTTTCTAATTCTGTATAATTACAGCTTATCTACTTTTTTTACTTTTCTGATAGTATCATATACCATAGGGGCAGCAATCATTACGGTAGAGTAAGAACCGATAGAGCAACCTACCAAAAGGGCAAATGTAAAGCCTCTTAGAGTCGTTCCACCAAAAATGAAGATTACCAGCAAGGTGATCAATACAGTTAAGTTCGTGCTGAAACTACGGCGAAGGGTCGTATTCATAGCATGATCCATATTATCGGCCAGTGTGCGTTTCGGATAGATGTGCAGGTATTCACGGATACGGTCATAAACAACTACCGTGTCGTTGATCGAATACCCGATTACTGTCAGAATGGCTGCGATGAAACCCTGGTCAACTTCCATGGAGAAAGGTGCAATAGAATAAAAGATCGAGAATACACCCATGGTTATGATGGCATCGTGGGCTAGAGAAAGCAAACCTCCCAATCCATACTGCCAGTCTTTAAATCGTATGGCAACGTATACAAAGATCATGATCAACCCAAGTATCACTGCAAATATAGCAGCCTTGGTAAGGTCATCAGAAATGGTAGGACCTACTTTCTGTGAACTCTTCATATTGACTTTCGTAAATGTATCGAGGGAAATGTCTCCAACAAATCCTGCTTTTTTCAATCCTTCAAACAATTCCTGTTCTACCTGGTTGTCGGCATCCTCTCCTAAATCATCAATCTTATAAGTGGTAGTGATTCTTACAGTGTTTGCATTTCCATAGGTTTTTACCTCCGGAGTATGGTTGAAAACAGTTGTTAAGGCACTCTGAACATCAGCTACCTTTACATCCTTGTCAAAACTAACTACATACGTACGTCCACCCTTGAAATCGATTCCTAGCTGGAATCCATGCACCGCAAACGAAATTAATGAAATTACGATTAAAGTTCCTGAAATGAAATAGGCGATATTTCGTTTGGCAAGGAAGGGGAACTTGGTAAAACGCAACCAATTTTTGGTAAAACTGGTTGTGAAAGTAATATTCTTATTTTTTGCTAATTGACGTTCAAAAATCAACCTGGTAATAAAGATGGAAGTGAACAAAGAAGTAACAATACCAATAATCAGCGTAGTTGCAAAACCTTTGATTGGGCCTGAACCAAAGAAGTAAAGTACAATACCGGTCAACAAGGTAGTTACCTGACCATCGACGATGGCAGATAAGGCACCACGATATCCATCATTTACCGCCATTCTGGTTGATTTTCCGGCCTGGATTTCTTCCTCAATACGTTCATAAATCAATACGTTGGCATCAACGGCCATACCCAAGGTCAAAACAATACCGGCAATACCTGGCAATGTTAAGACTGCTCCGATAGAAGCTAAAACGCCAATCAGGAAAAACATGTTTACTATCAAGGCAATGTTAGATGTCATACCTGCCTTTTTGCTGTAGAAAAACAACATATAGCCAAGTATCAGAACAAAGGCGAAGACAAATGACCACAAGCCGCTGCTTATGGCTTCCTTACCCAATGAGGGACCTACTACATCTTCCTGGATAATATTCGCAGGAGCCGGCATCTTACCTGATTTGAGGATGTTTGCCAAGTCCTTCGCTTCTTCGATGGTCTCTAATCCAGTAATGGAAGAACGTCCACCGGTAATTTCACCGTTCACATTTGGATACGAACGTACATAACCGTCAAGCACAATGGCGATAGATTTGCCAACGTTGTCTTTGGTTAAGCGAGCCCATACTTTGGCTCCTTCGCTGTTCATCGTCATGCTAACCTCAGGAGTACTTCCCATATCAGCATAATCCTGACGGGCATCGGTAATTACATCACCTTCAAGTGGAGCTCGGCCATCACGGCCAGTTACTTTAATGGCAATTAAATTGAAGAGGGTTTCTTTTTCGTCAACAGCTTTTGCAGTCCATTTGAAAGTAAGGTTACGAGGCAATAAAACCCTGATCTGGTCCATTTTCAGATACGAGTTAATCGTTGCTGTATCTTTGAAATGAGCAATTCCTACTGCTGGGCCAGGAAATAAACCTTGTTGGTTGCCATGTGGCTGCAAAACAGAAAACAATGGCATCTGTTTAGTCATATCAGCATTTACAGCCGAAGAATCTGTCTTTTGGGTAGTTTCCAGTTCCTTAAGCAAGCTGTTATCGCTATTTGGTGTAGTGCTTGTTGCAAGGGTGTCGGCTACTGTCGTTGGAGTTGCCGATTTGAGCGCAAGGATTTCTGTCAGCTTCTGGTTGACCTGTGCCAGGTATGGATAGACTTCGCTATTGTCAAAAGTTTCCCAGAATTCCAGGTTAGCTGTTCCCTGTAATAATTTACGTACACGCTTTGGATCGTCAATCCCTGGAAGCTCTACCAAGATACGTCCTTTCGTTTGCAGCTGCTGAATGTTTGGCTGTGCAACCCCAAAACGGTCAATTCTCGTCCGGATAATCTCGAATGAATTGTCGATCGCCACATTGGTTTCCTTGCGCAATACATTCAATACCTCAGCATTGGTTGAGTTATACTTGATCTGATCTTTTAATTCCAACGTATTGAAAATGGAAGCTAGTTTACCGTTGGGAGCAACCTCATCAAAGGCTTTGCCAAAGCTGGTTATAAAGTCATCCTGACCTTTCTTCTGTTTCTCAATGGCCATTTTTATGGCTGCATTGAAAGTTGAATCCTTGCTGTAATTGGACAGTGACCGAACCAGATCAACAACTGAAACTTCCAGGGTAACGTTCATACCACCCTGTAAGTCAAGACCTAACCCAAGTTCCAAAGCCTTTACTTCTTTGTATGTGTATTTGCGGAGGCCTAATAAATTATAAACCACCTCATTGGACACAGAGTCAAGATACATCTGCTCCTTCTTCTTGTCTCCTTTTGCATACTCTTTCGCTTTGCTCTCAACCTGACTTGCCTTAAAGGTAAACATCAGCTGATACACACAAATCAAAGCAAGTAGAATCGCAAAAACCCTGATTGCACCTTTGTTTTGCATTTGTTAAAAATTTAAATTGTGTTATTGAATACTTTGAATGAATTTTACTTTCGTGATATCATGAAAGAACAGTTCTTGTTTTACATAGAACTTCCTTTTGATTGTACGTATTTATCCCCTTAAAGGGAAAGCCTTATTTATGAAAGTGGGGGGATGTCGTCGGGGCTGAAGTAAAGCACCCGGTTAAAAGGCAATGAATGAAATGAACAGAAGACAGAAAATGATGAATGCACTGACTCTGCCTTCATGAGCTGGAACATTCTTAAATTATAATATTTCACCAGAAACTTGTCTTGGGTACAAGCAAGCTTGAAACGAACAGAGAATTCGCTTGCCGGTGTTTTAAGGTTGAACGTATTTATCTGGTTGCAGAAAAACATCTTACTGCCTTGAACATCCTGCTGGGCAGGTGCTTTGGATGCTGATCCAGTTAGTTCTTGGTTGACTGAGTGGTACATGTCAAACACGGCTGCTGAGCCTATCAATGCGATAAGCAGTAACAGTCGCAGTAGAAAATGTTTCGAACAGTACTTCTTGAAAATCATAACTTATCCGTTTTCAGGGGCCAAAGATATAGTTTTTTTTCTAATTACATGTTTTTGTATACATGCTTTCAGACATGCTATGGGAACTGAAACTGAATTGTTTTACATTCGTAGTCAATGCGACATTTATACTGCATCAGAATGTCTCCCCCTAATAATCCTGAAATAAGGTAAGGAGTATATTTCCCATAGATGTCGTTTACATGTTTGAGGTCAATGAGCGCTACCTTGTGGTTGATTATCTCCAGTTCTCCTAGTTTCAGGAAGCCTATTTTCCCGACCATCGTTTCCATCATCCCTTGGTTGATACCTGCGCTGTGAAAATCGTCTTCATTGTCCGAATCCATAATTTCATAGTAGGCGCTCTGGTTCACGTCCATCACTGATTTGGAAGCCCCTGTATCAATGATCCATCCTGAAATAGTTTGGTCATGAAATTCACCTTCAATAAGAATGTGAAAGTTATCTTTTTCAAGTTCAATTATTTGTAAAGGAATTTCAACCATAAGCCCTGAAGGTTCTAATCAAATAATATAAATAAAAAAGCTCCTGCAAAATGCAGGAGCTCAAATATAGAATATTATTTGTTTTTGTTATAGATATTAAAGAATATTCATTCCATCTACAACATCCATGATTTCTTTCACAGCACCGGCTGATTCAACCAATAATTTCTGTTCGTCAGCAGTTAATGAAACTTCGATGATTTTTTCAACACCGTTTTTGCCTAATTTAACAGGAACTCCAACAAAAATGTCATTTAAGCCGAATTCGCCTTCCAGTTTTACGCAGCAAGGGAATACACGTTTTTGATCCATTACGATTGCTTCAACCATTTGTGCAGCAGCCGATCCTGGAGCATACCATGCTGAAGTTCCCATCAGGTTAACCAGTTCACCACCACCTTTTTTGGTGCGATCAATGATTTTGTCAAGGGTTTCTTTGTCCAGCAATTCAGTTACAGGGATACCGGCAACAGTGGTGTAGCGGGGTAGTGGAACCATGGTGTCACCATGTCCGCCCATTAATAAAGCCTGGATATCACGTGGTGATATATCCAAAGCTTCAGCCAGGAAAGCACGGTAACGGGCAGTATCCAGGATTCCGGCCATTCCCAATACTTTGTTCTTTGTAGTTTTTGCAACAGCGTAAGCCACATAAGTCATTACATCCAATGGATTTGAAACAACAATAATAATGGCATCCGGTGAATGTTTAATTACATTTTCAGTAACACTTTTCACAATACCGGCATTGATCGAAATCAAATCATCGCGGCTCATTCCTGGTTTACGTGGAACGCCTGAAGTGATAACAACTACATCAGATCCAGCAGATTTTGAGTAGTCGTTGGTGGCGCCTACCAAACGGGTGTCATAAAAATTAATGGGAGCAGTCTGCCACAAGTCCAATGCTTTTCCTTCTGACAATCCTTCTTTAATATCAAGTAATACTACTTCGCTTACAATGTTTTTTTCAGCTACAATTTGTGCACAGGTAGCTCCAACATTTCCAGCGCCAACAACGGTTACTTTCATAATTGTATTTTTTTAGGGATTAACTGTTTTTAATACGTCTACAAAGATAAAAGGTAAACCATAAAGATACCTATTTTTTCAATGGGTTTAACAATTTAGTAAAGAATCAATCAATCAGTTTGTTACAGTGCGATTGGGAAATGCCAAAACCCCTGATTATTGTCATGCTTTTGTTAGTAAAGCATTCTGTAGCTGATCCATCCTTGAATCAATATCTTTCGGCCTGGAGGAGGAAAAGCCTACTCCTAAGGTAACTTATTAGCATCCAGTTACGTAAATAAAATTCATCTATCTACTTAAGGACTTATCCACTCTATTTGGCTCATTTAATTTATAAACATAGTGGAGATTAGAAACCACTCAAAAAAACAGGGCGCATCCGAAAAGCCATACGAGTAGGAAAACTAATACATCAAATTATGACTAAATTATTTGTAATGGCAGCTCCTATCCTGCCGGGCCAGACAGAACGCTGGCAACGTTTTTTAAATACCCTTAATGGTGAAAAATCCAATGAGTATAAAGCAAGCAGGGAAAAGCTTGAAGTGCGTGAACGGGTTTTCTTCCAACATACCCCGCAAGGCGATATGGTGATAGTAACCTTTGAAGGCAATGATCCGGAATCAGCATTAACCCGGTTTGCTCAAGGCAGAGATGCTTTCACCCAATGGTTTTTGGATGAAGTAAAAGCAATTCATGGATTGGATCTGACTTCTCCGCCAAGGGAATTAATGCCTGAATTATATGCAGATACAGGAGAAGTTCATGCTTCAACATACTAAAAACAGTGTCTATAAAGGCGTAAGGCCGCTTTTTTCACCTCATAGTTCTTTTCTGGTGAATTTCATATGTAGTTAAAAGGAGTTATTATGGAGGCAGGAAGTCAATACAAGAAATTTTCAGACTATTTGGGATATAAATTCCTATTTCCAGGCCTTCCGCGGGAAGACCTGGAAATAGGAATCAATTTATGACTTCAAATTTTCACTTCAGCGATTTCTGATACTCCTTCCACAGTTATATGTTTATTCCTGATAATCATTTCCATAACGAACATGCAGTCCTTTATCTATGGTGAAAACTCCCACCTTTTAATACCATTTCTTTAAAACAATTCAATTATCCTACGGGAATGGCTTTTTTCTGCAATTTACTTGTACCTTTAATAAGATTTTTGCTATCTGCGGAAAACATAAAACATTTTAATGCAATTTAGGTTTATATCAGCGAAAACTAAAAAATGAAATATGAATGATAGATTATCCGATCCCATTGGCCGCCTGATGGGCCTGCGCTATAAATCGCATCCATGGCACGGGATTTTTATCGGGAAAGACGCCCCGGAGAATGTGACCGCTTTTATTGAAGTAGTGCCTACCGATACGGTTAAGTATGAAATCGACAAGGCTTGCGGTTACCTGAGAATCGACCGGCCACAGAAGTATTCGAATGTGGTTCCGGCCCTTTATGGCTTTATTCCTCAGACTTATTGCGGCGATATGGTGGGTAAATATTGTATGGATAAAACGGGCAAGACCAATATCAAGGGGGATGGTGATCCGATTGATATATGCGTGCTGACTGAAAAGACCATTGCACATGGCGATATCCTGGTGGATGCGCATCCGATTGGGGGCTTTCGTATGATTGATGGAAACGAGGCTGATGATAAAATCATTGCCGTTCTGACAAACGATGTCGTTTACAGCGAATACAAGGATTTGTCGGATCTGCCTGATATAGTGGTTGAACGATTAAAGCATTATTTCCTGACCTATAAAGATATGCCTGGTAAAGCAAGCAATACAGAAATAACTCATATATATGGGGTTGAAGAGGCCAGAGAGATTATTGAATGTTCGATGAATGATTACCAAAAGTGGTTTGAAAACCTTGGTAGGATACTTTAAATTGAATTTGCCCATATATAGGTAGTGATACCAATATTATAAGGCCGGATAAGCATTTCTTTTGTTTAGAAATCCTTATCCGGCCTTATTGTTTATTAAAAGTTGTAAAATCTGGATGGTCTACTGTGAGAACTATTTTAATTATTGCTTAGCAACTCATGCTTCCTTTGATCCGTGAAAGGACATTCAGGAGTCACTGCCCGTTTCCCACATAATGGATGTAAAATGCTAGTTACCTGTAACTATCTTTAATCCTTCACCACAGATTTTCAGGAGAACATTAAATAATAAGTGCCTAAGCCTGAAAGGTAGCCTAACAAAGCGAGTAAACTAATTTTCTTTAGATACCAGATAAAGTCTATCTTCTCAATTCCCATAGCCGCTACACCTGCCGCTGATCCTATGATCAGAATGCTTCCACCAGTTCCGGCACAGTAAGCCAGTAATTCCCAGAACGTGCCATCCTGTACAAACATGGCAGCATATCCGGTTGTTCCCGGTAGGGCCACCTCATACATGCCCATAGCCCCGGCTACTAAAGGTACATTGTCAACAATCGATGATAAAATTCCAATAGCCAGGTTGATAAGATACACATTGCCAAGATTGCTGTCAAGCCATCCTGCGGTTAAGTTCAGATGCCCGGCCGATTGCAGACAGGCCACTGCTGATAATATCCCAAGGAAAAACAAAACGGTTGGCATATCTACCCGGCGTAAAATATGATACACTTTCAGCTTGCCGGTAATCTCATGAGGCTTTGATTTATGCATGATTTCAGTTGCCAGCCATAAGACACCGAGGCCCAAAAGCATACCCATATAAGGAGGCAGATGAGTGTATGTTTTGAATACAGGCACAAAAAGCAAGGCGCCAACTCCTATTAAAAAGATTGTCATCCTTTCTTTTGCAGTAGTAAATGTTGACTCATTGCCTGATGGAACTGGCCTTTTTACTTCACCTTTCATGCTATAAGAAATAACACCCAATGGCACCAGGATACTTACCAGGCTGGGTAAAAAAACATGGGTAATAATGGAAAGAGAGGTGATCTGGCCTCCAATCCAAAGCATGATAGTCGTGACATCTCCGATCGGTGACCATGCTCCCCCTGAATTGGCGGCTAGAACGACCATTGAAACAAAGAACCAGCGGGTCTTTTGATCGCTTATAAGCTTTCTTAGCAACGCTGCCATTACAATGGTAGTGGTCAGGTTATCCAGCACTGCTGACATGAAAAAGGTAATGATTCCAATGATCCATAAAAGCTTTACCTTATGGGTGGTAGTAATTTTATCGGTAATAATCTTAAAGCCTTCATGCTGATCAATGATTTCAACGATGGTCATAGCACCAAGCAGAAAAAATAATATCTGGGCAATATCTACCAAATGGTGCTCCAGTTCTTCAATAATAAAATGGGTGGGCTCCTTCAAGGCTACCACTTGGCTGGCCCATCCCGAACTTATCCATTCATCTTCTGATAAGGTAGGTTTTATATACTCAAGAATATTTTGAACCTGATGGCCTAATTCGGCCCATGACGGACTATATCCAAGGCTTAAAATGCTGTCAACATTTAAGACATAGACAGTCCATGTCAGAACTCCAATCAGTAACGCTGTAGCCGTTTTATCTACTTTTAAAGGGTGTTCGAGAGCAATGGCCAGGTAGCCGATTACAAAGATCAGAAGGATTAAATAAAACATGGCATATAAGATTTTGTTAGTTTATATTTTTCTGATTGAAAGCTTTACAAAATAACAATTTTATATGAATCCTGTTTATAGAATGATGATTAATAAGAATTTTTATTATAAATCTACCTGCGCTTTAAATTGAGATAGGAATAATTGAACCCGTTCTTTTCGTCGTGTAAGTCTTCCCGGGACTGCTCAGTCCAGGCCGAATAATCGACTTCAGGGAAAAAGGTATCAGCCTCAAAATCCCGGTGAACAAGGGTAAGGTATAACTTGCCGGCCAAAGGGAAGAACTGGCGGTAAATCATGCCACCTCCTATAATAAATGCTTCCGATTCATTTTTTACCGCTTCAATAGCCTCATCAATTGAGAAAACCATTTCGCAACCCATAAACTTATCCTCAGGGTTGTCGGTAATCACGATATTCCTGCGATTTGGGAGAGCTCCTTTAGGCAAAGAAAGCAACGTGTTGCGTCCCATGATAACAGGATGACCGGTTGTGATTTGCTTGAACCGCTTTAAGTCGTTGGCCAGATGGAACAACAGATCGTTGTTTTTACCAATGGCAAAGTTTTGAGCAACAGCTACAATGATGGAAAGGTTATCGTATATCATGGATGTTTAAATTATGAAAGCCTTTTTTGAAGAAAGGCTTCCGGTATTCATACAGTCAAACTTAATGGTATTTTTTAAAATTCTGTACAATCTCGGCCTAAACTGCTACTTTTCCTGCAATATGAGGATGCGACTGATAGCCTGTTAGCTCAAAATCTTCGTATTTGAAATCAAAGATGCTTTTCACATCAGGATTGATTATCATCCGGGGCAGTGGATAGGGCTCACGCGATAGCTGCAGTTTGACCTGCTCGAGGTGATTCATGTAAATGTGAGCATCACCCAACGTATGTATAAAGTCACCGGGCTGTAAATTGCAAACCTGGGCCATCATCATGGTCAATAGGGCATAGGAAGCAATGTTGAAAGGCACTCCCAGGAAAATATCGGCACTCCGTTGATACAGCTGGCATGACAACTTTCCATCGGCTACATAAAACTGAACCAGCAGATGGCAAGGAGGAAGCTTCATTTGGTCAATTTGACCTACGTTCCAGGCGCTTACAATATGACGGCGTGAATCAGGATTATTCTGAATGCTGTTTATAACCTGAGTAATCTGGTCGATATGCCGGCCGTCAGGTGTTGGCCATGATCTCCACTGATAGCCGTATACAGGGCCAAGTTCGCCGTTTTCGTCAGCCCATTCATTCCATATCCGGACTCCGTTTTCCTGCAAATACCTGACATTCGTGTCGCCTGTTAAAAACCACAGCAGTTCGTGGATAATGGATTTCAAATGCAGTTTTTTGGTAGTCAGCACAGGGAATCCTTCCGAAAGATCATATCTTGACTGGTGGCCAAAGATACTGATGGTTCCGGTTCCGGTACGGTCGCTTTTGGCCGTTCCGTTATGAATGACATGATTGAGTAAATCGAGGTATTGCTTCATCTGTTTAAATTTTTGAAACACATAGACACATAGAACACATAGTTAAAAATTACTCTATGTGTTCTATGTGTCTATGTGTTTATTCTTCATTTGGTTTTAGTTAGTTTAATCATTCTCTGGTGTTTTAAATAGGATTAAAATGGACGTTACATGTTTTCTGATCCTGAAAATCCGGTTCAACAATAAGAAACGTTTAAACTAATGCGGCTACTACTTGCGGTTTATGCTTATATTTAAAGACAAAGGGGAAGGTGATGCCCAAAATAAGAGCATACGCAGCAAAAACCAGCCAGATAGTGGGCCAGTCTCTTACCCCGTCTTTCGTAAACAGATCGACCACCACGCCGCTGCCGTAGCCCCCAAGGGTAGCGCCCACACCATTGGTTACGAGCATGAAAATACCCTGTGCGCTGGCACGATAAGAGGAGGGGACTTCTTTCTCTACAAACAATGAACCTGAAATATTGAAAAAGTCAAATGCCATTCCATATACAATCATCGATAGGATAAGCAGGTATAATCCACTCCCGGGATCTCCTATGCTGAATAAACCAAAACGCAGAACCCATGCAAAGATACTAATGATCATCACTTTCTTAATGCCAAACTTGCGTAAAAAGAAAGGGATGGTTAAAATGA
>JACMKG010000465.1 GCA_014380255.1 Prolixibacteraceae bacterium
GGATTAAACGCAAAATCATAATACTCCTTTACCTCCTTAAATCGGGTGTATAAGTCAAGGATTTGTTCTTCCAGTTGTTCTTTGGTTAAATCCTTCAGGTATTTCTTGAGTTCACGTTTACTCATTAGTTGGGTTGGATGAAGAAAAGTTGAATCAATTAAAGAGCTGAAATTAATAAAGTTCGCGGGTAATATGCCATTTGGCCATCTAAACCGGCGAACTTTATTAGTTTTCAGTATTTGGTTGCAGCAATCAGGTCCTCAATCATTCAGTCCTTCAGTCCTTCAATCTTTCAGTTCCTGTAAAGCATGCAACTTTAAGTGCAGGTAAACCTACTTTTGCCCGATTAAGCAATGTTGGTAAATACTGCCTGGATGTCATCATCATCCTCGATCCTGTCAATCATCTTCTCGATGTCAACCAGTTGCTCTTCGGTAAATTCTACAGGCGTATTGGGTATACGTTGCAAATTAGCTTTGGTAACCTCAATTTTCAACGATTCAAGGGCATGCGACAGGGTGCCAAAATTGGTATAATCACCTGTTGCATAAATCACGCCTTCGTTTTCTTCAATTTCTTCCAGCCCAGCATCAATGAGTTCCAACTCAAGGTCTTCGATGTTCATCCCATCTTTCTTCTGGAATTCAAAGACAGCCTTGCGTGAAAACATGAATTCAAGAGAACCGGTGGGTACCAATGCGCCACCGGACTTGTTGAAATACATCTTCACATTGGCAACCGTACGTGTCGGATTGTCTGTTGCACATTCAATGAAGACCAATACTCCATGAGGCCCTTTGCCTTCATAGTTAACTTCCAGAAATGTCTCGGCATCTTTACCCTGTGCACGTTTGATGGCCGCTTCAATATTGTCCTTAGGCATGTTTTGTGCCTTCGCATTTTGAATAGCCGTGCGAAGCTTGGCATTCATATCCGGATCAGGTACCCCTTCACGGGCTGCAACAGTGATTGCCTTACCTAATTTAGGAAATGTACGTGACATTTTGTCCCAACGTTTTTCTTTGGACGCTCTTCGGTATTCGAACGCTCTTCCCATATCAGAATGTTTTTTTTAGTGACAGCTTTAAATAGCTTAATTTTTTCTGCCACAAAAATACAAATTGATATGCTTTTTCCCGAATTAAATAAGCCTCTTGTAATAATAATTTTAACATACCTGAGGCGAAAAATGCAAGAAGTAACGGGTGAACTATAACCTTTATACCTTTAGTTTGGTCGTAAGATGTTATCCTGCAACTTATTAGATTATTCAAATTCTGCCCGATATTTAAATTATTGTTGATAAAGTTTTGTACTTTTGCACTGAAAGGTTGGAATAGGTTACAGGTAAAGGGAAGATCTTCTCATGAAATATATAAAAAGACCTGAAATCGACCTTAAATGAATAGGTATAAATATTAGAACAGGGAGTGAAATATGACATTTGATGAATTTGGGTTGAACGATAAAATACTGGAAGCAATATCTTACATGGGTTATGAAAAAGCTTCCGGAATACAAGAACTAACCATACCATCTATTTTAAAAGGCGACGATATACTGGCCTGCGCCCAAACAGGAACTGGCAAAACAGCCGCTTTTGTGTTACCCATCCTGAATCATTTGGCTGTTGAAGACAATCATGATTTAAGTACGCTTATCGTTGTTCCCACGCGTGAACTTGCCATACAGATCAATCAGCAGATACAAGGCTTCGCTTATTTTCTCAATATTAACTCTGTGACAGTCTATGGCGGACGTGATGGTTCTGACTGGGATGCGGAAAGTAAAGCGCTTACCAAGGGTACCAATATCATTGTGGCAACACCTGGGAAGCTGATCTCACATCTTAATTTGGGCTATGTGAAGTTTGATAAGATTAAGCACCTGGTATTGGATGAGGCTGACCGAATGCTTGATATTGGCTTTTATGATGATATCATGCGCATCCTTAGCTATGTTCCCAAAGAGCGCCAGACGCTGATGTTTTCAGCTACCATGCCACAAAAGATCAGGGAACTTGCTGCCAAGATTCTTACCAATCCGGTAGAATTCAGTACCGCTATTTCCAAGCCGGCCGAAGGAGTCTTGCAGGCTGCTTATGTGGTCCATGAAAATCAGAAAATACCTGTCATTAATAGCTTGATATCCAACAAGCCTGATCTGGATAGTATCCTGATCTTCAGTTCTACCAAGAGAAAAGTACTGGATATCGTAAAAAGCCTTAAAAAGGCTGGAAATATGGTTGAAGGCATCTCTTCTGACCTGGAGCAAAAAGAACGGGAAGATGTGCTGATGCGCTTTCGTTCCAAGCGAACCCGTTGCCTGGTGGCTACCGATGTATTGAGCCGTGGGATAGACATCAAAGACATTAACCTGATCATCAATTTTGATGTACCCGGGTCGGCAGAAGATTATGTGCATCGCGTTGGACGTACGGCAAGAGCGGATAAAACGGGTATTGCCATTAGTTTTATCAACGAGATGGACATGGAGAAATTCGACCGTATTGAAAAACTAATAGAGGCAGAGATCCTCAAACTTCCTGTGCCACCTGAACTTGGAGTGGGAGAGGGACCGCAATATAAAGTGCGCACCAGGAGGGCCGGAAGCGGCGGGTCGGGGAAAAGAAAATTCTCAGAGAAAAGACCTGACAAACGAAAATCAGATCGTCCCCAGGATTAGTATATACAGGATTGAGCCTAAGGGCCAGGTTGTATATCTTCAGTATAAAAGTATGGTGATTTAAAACGTAAACAATTATTGTGGATCATCTGATGATCGGCAGATATTCTTAATCCGCTTAATAAGCATGCTGTCATTTCTAAAAAACCTTGACAATAAGAACCACCGTCCGACTTTTGGGGCACTGAAAATACTTAAATACATTGGACCTGGCTTATTGGTAACCGTTGGGTTCATTGATCCGGGCAACTGGGCCTCGAACATAGCGGCCGGATCAGAGTTCGGGTTTACCTTGCTATGGATGGTTACCTTATCGACCATCATGCTTATCATTCTGCAGCACAACGTGGCCCACCTTGGCATTGCAACCGGGTTGTGCCTTGCGGAGGCTGCCACCAAATACACAAAACCATGGGCTTCGCGCAGCATATTGACCACGGCCATGATGGCTTCCGTTTCTACTTCGCTGGCCGAGATACTGGGAGGAGCCATTGCCCTGCAGATGCTCTTTAATATTCCAATTCCAACAGGAGCGATACTGGTTGTTATTTTTGTAGCCATCATGCTCTTTAC
>JACMKG010000466.1 GCA_014380255.1 Prolixibacteraceae bacterium
TAAATCCTTTTGCTCAAACAAAACTGGTTAGGGTACTTGTTGGCACTATACTCGACGTTGCTGTGGACATTCGTAAAAACTCGCCGACCTATGGCCATGTTTTCTCAATTGAACTTTCTGCAGAGAATAAAAGACAGTTGTTTATTCCAAAAGGATTTGCCCATGGATTTTCTGTATTAAGCGAAACTGCAGAAGTTTTATATAAATGCGATAATTTTTATAGCAAACAATCTGAGGGTGGGATTCTGCTTGATGATGCGGACCTGAATATTGACTGGAAGATTCCGGTTGATAAAATGATCGTGTCTGATAAGGATAAAACCAATAGCCGGTTCGCCAACATCCAGGTAAACTTTGAATTCGAAGTCAATTAAAGCACATGGTAAAGCATAAGATTCTTGTAACAGGTGCAAATGGTCAATTGGGGCAATCCCTGAAAGCTATCAGTAATGATTACCCGCAGTTTGAATTTCATTTTGCCGGGCGCGATAGCATTTCTATTGATAACGCCGATGCCGTGAATGTTGCATTCTCAGCGTTTAAACCGGGTTATGTTATTAATGCTGCGGCATACACTGCAGTTGATAAAGCAGAAAGCGACCAGCAAGGTGCTATTGCTGTGAATGGAAAAGCGGTTGGTATTCTTGCCGAAGCTTCAAAAAAAGCGGGAGCGGGTTTTATTCATGTTTCAACAGATTATGTTTTTGATGGACTATCCGAAGAACCTTATGCTGAGGATCATCCTACTGATCCTGTCAACAACTATGGGGCTTCGAAACTGGCGGGTGAAAAACTTGCAAATGAAAAAAATGATGCCTCAATCATAATCCGTACTGCCTGGGTTTATTCTGAATTCGGAAACAACTTTGTAAAAACGATGTTGCGGCTGATGAAGGATAGAAAAGAGATCGGGGTAGTTTATGACCAGGTTGGAGCTCCAACCTTTGCAACAGATCTTGCCCGTGCGATACTTGATATTATAGCGAAGACTTCATCAAATGAGTTATCATGGACTCCCGGATTATATCATTACAGTAACATGGGAAAGATCAGCTGGTTTGACTTTGCCGAATCTATAAAATCAAAAACCAACCAGGCTTGTAAGGTGAATGCAATCACTACTCCTGAGTTTCCAACCCCGGCAAAAAGACCGGCATTTTCATTGCTGGATACTTCAAAAATCCGCATGACTTATCAATTGATCATACCGGAGTGGGAAAATAGCCTGGATGTTTGTCTCACAAAACTTGGAGCAGTCTGAGGAACTTATTGAAAGAATTCGTTTAATAGTTGCCGCATCTCAGGCAGTGAATTTCACAATCAATGATAGTATTGCGTAGACAAGTGTAATAGCAAAAACTCCCTTTGCTGTCTGGTCTTTTTTTGAATTAATATAAATAGTAAACAGGACTATATTCAAAAGGAGGCAGGGTATTGTCATGGCAGTGATCAATGCTTTATTCGTCCGCAGGCCAGACATAAATTCGCCAAATGAAAAAGTTGGGTAATACTTTACAAAGTAATAGCCGAACACGCTTAATACAGGAGCTAAGAATCCAAGCAGAAGACCGAATCGGAGATCGTTTCTTTTAAACATCAGAGTTTCCAGTTTTTTTCAAATTTGGTTTTTAAAACGTAATCAGTAAGGTCAAATTGCACAGGAACCACACTTACATAATTATTTTTTAGCGCCCAGACATCTGTATCACGCCCTTTATCAAAATTTACAAATTCTCCGGTGAGCCAGAAATATTTTCTGCCATTCGGATCATCTCTTTCAAGGAAATTTTCCTGGTATTTTGCATATGCCTGGCGGCAGAGTTTTGCTCCTTTAATGAGATCAGCATCAATCGCCGGCACGTTTACATTCAGCAGGAGGTGCCTATCCATCTTTCTTTTAAGCATGTCCTTAACGATCAGGCTTGCATATTTCCTGGCTCCGGAAAAATCTGCATCAATGCTATGATCGAGTAAAGAAAAGCCAATCGAGGGAATGCTTTCAATAGCTGCTTCCATCGCGGCCGACATTGTTCCAGAGTAAATCACATTTATTGAATGGTTTGCGCCATGATTGATGCCGCTGAGGCAGATATCGGGTTTACCCTGTAACACTTTGTCAACCGCCAGTTTTACGCAGTCAACCGGGGTGCCCGAACATGACCAGGCTTCAACATCGCCAAACCCTTCCACTTTCTGGAGCCTTAAAGGTTGCCCGATAGTTATAGCATGGCCCATACCGGACTGGGGTTTGTCAGGCGCCACTACAACGATTCTCCCAAGATCTTTTACAGCCTCCACGAGGTTCCTGATGCCTGGAGCAGTTACTCCGTCGTCATTTGTGACAAGGATAATCGGGGGCTGTCTGATTACGGCCGGTTTACGGCTGATTGGCGAAACTGTTGTTGCTAACTGCTGTGATGTTTTCTTTGCTTTTGCCATATTCAAGAACGGATATTGCAATCCGGGGGCTAAATTTATCCTAATCCTTTGATTGCAAGTACTTTTATGCCGGCGAAGTTGAAAATACTTTTTCGAACGGCAATCTGAACGGATAATGGTGCCTGTAAAGGTTCAGATTTGGGTCTATATTAATGGAAGTTTGCTGCCTTTCTGCTACCTTTGCATCCGATTTAAACATACTTTGAGGAGGATATGTTTATCAGATTCAGGGTCAAGGAGTTAAATCGATTCTTTGATCTTTTCAATACTTAAAGTACCATCATTTTCTACTTATGGCAGGCCAGTTAAAAGAAGTACGTAACCGGATAAAATCAGTTCAGAATACGCAGCAAATTACCAAGGCGATGAAAATGGTAAGTGCGGCTAAATTGAGAAAGGCCCAGGACAACATCGTTCAGATGCGTCCTTATGCCCGGAAGCTCCAGGAAGTGCTAAGCAATATTGTCAGCAATTCCGATGGCAGTGCAGACGGTTCCGGTCTTGCTTTGGAAAGGCCGATTGAAAAAGTTTTATTGATCGTTATTACTTCAGACCGCGGTTTATGTGGTGCATACAATGCCAACATCATAAAGATGGCTAAACTGGCCATTCGGGAAAAATATAATACCCAGGCAGCAAAGGGTAATGTTGTAATCTGGACGATAGGTAAAAAGGGATATGAGCATTTTCTCAAGAATAAATTCAATGTTGATCCAACATACCGCGACATATTTTTAAAATTGAATTTCGAGAGCGTACAGGCTTGCTCACAGGCAGCGGTAAAAGCTTTTGAGAAAAAGGAATTCGATGTAGTTGAACTGGTTTATAGCGAGTTCAAAAATGCTGCAACTCAGAAATTTACTGTTGAGAGATTTTTGCCCATTCCAAAGATCGAGGCAAAAGACGGGGCAAAAAAAGTAGATTTTATTTTTGAGCCTGAGAAAGATAAGCTGATTGCCGAGCTGATGCCGAAAATTCTGAATACCCAGTTATATAAGGCTGTACTTGATGCAAATGCATCTGATCATGGAGCAAGAATGACAGCCATGGATAAGGCAACCGAAAATGCCAATGAACTGATTAAGAATCTTAAGATTTCGTATAACCGTGCCCGTCAGGCTGCCATCACAACTGA
>JACMKG010000090.1 GCA_014380255.1 Prolixibacteraceae bacterium
TCCATTCCTTCATTGCGGAAGTCTTTGGCAAACTCGTAAACACCATCAAATCCACCTACAATAAGGCGTTTCAGATACAGCTCATTGGCAATTCTCAGGTAAAGAGGAATATTCAATGCGTTGTGGTGAGTGATAAACGGGCGCGCGGTAGCTCCTCCGGGTATGGATTGCAGGATAGGAGTTTCAACTTCAAGGTATCCCTGTTCGTTGAAAAACTGGCGCATGGTATTGATAATCTTGGTCCTTTTCAGGAACGTATCTTTGACCTGTGGATTGACAATCAGATCGACATAACGCTGGCGATATCTCATTTCCGGGTCGGTAACAGCATCAAACAGCTGACCGTCCTTTTCTTTTACAACAGGCAGAGGACGAAGGGATTTACTCAGCACAAAAAATTCTTTTACGTGTACCGAAAGCTCACCTACGTTGGTTATAAAGGCAAAACCTTTAACACCTATGATGTCTCCAATGTCCAATAGTTTCTTGAATACTTCGTTGTATTGGTCTTTATTCTCATCCGGGCAGATTTCATCCCTGTTAAGATAAAGTTGTAATCTTCCGGTTGAATCCTGTATTTCAGCGAATGATGCTTTACCCATAATTCGTCTGCTCATGATACGTCCGGCGATTACTACTTCCTGAAAGTTATTCAGTTCAGGATTATACTTTTCTCTAATTTCAAGGGTAGTTGTATTTACGGGGAATTCGGCAGCGGGGTAGGGGTTGATTCCTATTTCCTGCATCTTTTGCAAGGAGTTACGTCTAATAATTTCCTGTTCGCTTAAATCAGATATGCTCATTCGTTCTTGCTGTTAAAATTTTCCAAAAATTTCGTGCAAAGATAACAAAGTATTAGATATTAAAAGTGAACTTAAGAAGTTGCTTTATTGCATTCTGTTTTAATAGTAGGCTAACTTTTTGAAGAGTTTACTATTAGATGGTTAGAAACTCACGATTGTTAACAGAATAACGATTAATAGGACTGATTTACTTTCCTATTCTGAGTTCATTTCCTATCTTTGAGAAATTTTTTGCACAAAAGCGAAATATTTCGAGGTAAACCCAATGAGTAAAGTCTGGAACATAAAGAAGGAAGGCGATATAAATATCATAAAGCATTTATCCGCAGCGTTAAATGTTAATATGGTTATTGCCAATCTTTTGGCTCAACGGGGTGTGACCACCTATTCTGAAGCTCAATCATTCTTCAGGCCAAAGCTGACTGATTTGCACGATCCTTTTTTGATGAAGGATATGGATAAAGCGGTTGATCGTTTGGAAAAAGCCATTGAGCAACAGGAAAAAGTGCTGATCTACGGGGATTATGATGTCGATGGTACCACTTCGGTAGCCATGATGGTTCAGTTTCTCCGTTCACGCATTCGAAACCTTGATTATTACATTCCCGATCGTTATTCCGAAGGATACGGCATTTCAAAAGCCAGTATTTTGTATGCCGCCGAGCAGAAATTCACCCTGGTTATTGTACTTGACTGCGGTATTAAGGCTGTTGAGAGAATACAAATGGCCAAGGACCTTGGAATTGATTTTATTATCTGCGATCACCACAATCCGGATGATAAAATCCCTGATGCAGTGGCAGTATTGGACCCCAAAAGACCTGACTGCAGTTATCCCTATAAAGAGCTTTCTGGCTGTGGTGTAGGATTTAAACTTCTGCAGGCTTATTCAAAACAAAACAACATACCGTTTACCGAGTTGGGCGAACTGATGGATCTGTTGGTTGTCAGTATCGCTTCCGATATTGTTCCTGTTTCCGGAGAAAACCGGGTAATGGCATATTATGGGCTCAAAAAACTGAATACTTCTCCCAGCATTGGTTTAAAAACCATTATGCAGTATTCGGGTATTAATAACGAAGAAATATCGATCAGTGACATTGTCTTTAAGATTGGACCACGGCTGAATGCATCGGGACGGATCGAACATGGCAAAAAGTCGGTAGCCATCCTTACAGCTACCAACGAGGCTGAAGCGATGTTATTGGGCGATGAAATCAATTCATACAACGAGATACGAAAAACACTTGACAGGGATATCACCCAGGAAGCGCTTGCCATGATAGAGCGTAACATTGAAAATGTTTCCAAGAATGCCACCGTTTTGTATAACCGTGACTGGCATAAGGGGGTAGTCGGAATTGTTGCTTCCAGGCTTACTGAGCACTTTTACAGGCCCACTGTTGTGCTTACTGAATCAAATGGGATGGCAACAGGGTCGGCGCGTTCAGTGCGCGATTTTGACCTCTATGAGGCCATTGGGCAGTGCAGTGACCTGCTTGAATCCTATGGGGGCCATATGTATGCCGCCGGATTGACCATGAAAATTGAGAATATTTACGAGTTCTCGCGCCGTTTCGAGGAGATAGTCACCCGGTTGATTACCGATAAGCAGCAGACCGAATCTATTGAGGCTGAGGCCAAGATACAGCTTTCGGATATTACCCCTAAGTTCTATCGCCTGCTGAAACAATTTGCACCTTTTGGCCCGCATAACATGGTGCCGGTTTTTGTAACCGAAAACGTACTGGATAGTGGAACCAGCCGCCCCGTGGGTAAAAATCAGGAACACCTAAAGCTTGATCTGATTGAACCAACGAGCAATTCCTCACAGTTCTCAGCCATCGCTTTCAACCAGGCCCATCATTTTCCGGCCATCAAACAAGGGTTGCCCTTCGATATCTGCTATTCACTGGCAGAGAATGAATTCAGGGGCAAAACAACCTTGCAACTATATATCAGGGATATACAGACCAAAGGGTATTAGAGCATTTCAGTTGATATTGTATTAAAAAATAGCTGGTAAAAGCCCCGGGGCACCAATTATAAAGGATATGACATAAAACGTTTGAAGAAAGTGATTTCATCAAACGTTTTATCTTTAGGGGTAAGCTGTAAAAAATGCTCTTTGCCTGGTATGCCTGTTTCCAAATGAAAATAAATTATTTTAGCCAACCGGCTTTCCAGTTATACCGCATAAAAGTTTCAATCAATTGATATCATGCTATTTGGCTTCTGCTTTTAATCCCATGGCTTATACATCGGTTAGCACCAAAGAAGATCCATTGCCATAGGCGATAGATGACAACCCATGCCAAAAAACTTCCGGCAGGTAATAAATCCCATCCAGGGATCAATTATCTCTTTACCGTGAAGCTTTATGGATGTCTTTTAACTTTTCAAAGGTGTAAAATTGCCCGTATTCCTTGTAATTTTTGTCCTGAAAATGGATTTTATGGAAAGGATGATCATCCATCCGGCATTTGCTGGACATTGCCATCATTAGTAA
>JACMKG010000012.1 GCA_014380255.1 Prolixibacteraceae bacterium
CCTGTTGTTTTTGCAGACGATCCTGAATTTAAGACCCGTGACATCCTGCATGTGGTGGGCAAGGTCAAAAATAATACGGTTCATGTGTTTGTCAATCACTGGCCTTCACGTATTGGGGGAGATGAAAAAACGCAACCCAAACGCATATTGGCAGCCTCGGTGCTTAAACGCAAAGTGGATGAAGTGCTGGCTGCTGATTCAAAGGCGCATATTGTCATTATGGGCGACATGAATGATGAGCCTGCCAATGTAAGCTTGCTGGAGACTTTGGGCGCCAAATCGCCTGAAACAGGGGCTAAGCTGGTTAACCTGATGATGTCCGATGACCGCAAAGGAGATGGGACTTATTTTTTCAGTGGGAACTGGAACATGCTCGACAACATCGTTGTTTCAGGAGAAATGATCAACGGAAAGAGTATCAGGGTGGAAAACGGCAAAGGGGAAATTTACCGCAGCGACTGGATGATTTTCACCAACAAAACCGGTGATAAGACGCCCAACCGCTCGTATGTGGGCAACAAATATACAGGAGGGGTAAGCGATCATTTCCCGGTATATTTTAAGATGAAAGTAAAGTAACCTGGACAATAAAAAGGAGTTATAAATGGTTTTCAGTTCATAAATCATCAAATTCATTAACTTTGAATAAAAATAGACCGATGAATACTGTAGACCGAAAACTGAGATTTGTTCAGGAATTCCTTCGTATTACAGACGAAGAATTAATCGGGAAACTTGAGCAATTGTTGGATTCAGAGAGGAAGAAGAAGATTTCAAAAGAATTTGTTCCAATGACCATGGAAGAATTCAATAAAAAGATTGACCAGTCAGAAGATGATTTTAAGAACGGTAGACTTACGGAAACGGACGAACTTCTTAAAATCATTGATACATGGGAATGAGAATTCTTTGGTCGGATTCCGCGTTAGCTGAGCTTGAAGAGATATTTGATTACTATCATGCTAAAGCCAGTTCTCTTGTGGCACGTAGTCTTGTAAAGGCAATTATCCAGAAAACGATCATTCTTAAATCGAATCCTTTCGTTGGAGTTAAGGAATCTTTGTTATCCGACCGACCTGATGAATATTGATACTTAATATATAAAAATTTTAAAATTATTTATCGTTGTAATGATAATCTTATCGTAATCATTACAGTTTTTGATTCTCGTCAAAATCCTTTGAAGATAAAAGGATTGAAAGATTAATTAGCTCCCCTAAACCAATTGACTTTGCTTACAACATTGTTAAGGACGACAACTTGGAACTTTAAACATTGAGCTTTCTTTATGAAAGATTTTAAAATTGTTTCTGAATATAAGCCTACGGGTGATCAGCCTGAAGCCATCAGGCAGCTGAGCGAAGGATTGCACAACGGCTCTCCCTCGCAGGTTCTGTTGGGGGTTACAGGCTCCGGAAAGACTTTTACCATGGCCAACGTGATTGAACAGGTGCAGCGCCCTGCCCTGGTCTTAAGTCACAACAAGACGCTGGCTGCCCAGCTGTACAGTGAAATGAAACAGTTCTTTCCCGATAACGCGGTTGAATATTTCGTTTCCTATTACGATTATTACCAGCCGGAAGCCTACCTGCCGACCACCAACACTTACATCGAAAAAGACCTTTCCATCAATAAGGATATTGAGAAACTAAGGCTCAGTACTACCTCATCCCTGCTTTCGGGCAGAAGGGATGTCATTGTTGTTTCTTCAGTTTCATGCCTGTACGGTATCGGTAATCCTGCCGATTTCCATGCCAACGTAACCAGTGCCAGCAAAGGGGAAACCATCGGCCGCAATGTATTGCTTCGAAAGCTGGTGGATGCCCTTTATTCACGCAACGAGGTGGAATTCAACCGGGGGAACTTCAGGGTTAAAGGGGATACGCTGGATGTGTTTCCTGCCTATGCCGACATAGCCTACCGGATTGTTTTCTGGGGAGACGACATCGAGGAGATCTATTCATTTGATCCCGTGGGTGGAGGTACCATTGAGTCTTTGGACAAGGTGCTTATCTATCCGGCCAACATGTTCGTTACCACCAAGGAAAGGATGCAGACGGCCATTCGCCAGATTCAGGATGACCTGGTAAAGCAGGTTGACTTCTTCAAGGAAGTAGGAAAACCGCTCGAGGCTGCACGTATCCTTGAACGGGTGGAATATGACCTGGAGATGATGCGAGAACTGGGTTATTGCCCTGGCATAGAGAACTATTCCAGGTATTTTGATGGCAGGTTGCCCGGGTCGAGGCCTTTCTGCCTGCTGGATTATTTTCCCGATGATTTTGTTACAATCATCGATGAGAGCCACGTTACCTTGCCCCAGATAAGGGCCATGTTCGGGGGCGACCGATCGCGTAAGGTCAACCTGGTGGAGTATGGCTGGAGGCTTCCCGCAGCCATTGATAACAGGCCACTGACGTTCGATGAGTTTGAGCTTGTCGTTGACCAGACTGTCTTTGTAAGTGCCACACCTGCCGATTATGAACTGACCAAAGCTGAAGGGGTAGTAGTTGAACAGGTTATTCGCCCCACCGGATTGCTGGATCCTATCATTGAGGTCCGTCCAAGCATCAACCAGATAGACAACTTAATGCATGAAATTCACCTGCGCATTGAACGCAATGAACGGGTGCTGGTGACTACACTGACCAAGCGAATGGCCGAGGAATTGAGTTCCTTTTTGGCCAATATGAATGTCAAGACACGATATATCCATTCAGATGTAGATACCCTTGACCGTATCCAGATATTGGAAGATTTGCGCAAAGGGGAATTTGATGTATTGGTTGGTATCAACCTTTTGCGTGAAGGACTGGACTTACCCGAGGTATCGCTGGTAGCTATCCTGGATGCCGATAAGGAAGGGTTCCTTCGTTCAGAGCGTTCACTTACCCAGACAGCCGGCCGTGCAGCGCGTAACCTGAACGGGATGGTGATCATGTATGCTGATAAAATTACCAATTCCATGCAGCGCACCATTGATTCTACCAATCACAGGCGCGAAAAGCAGATGAAATACAACGAGGAGAACAACATTACCCCAACGGCCATTATCAAGGCTGCCCGTGAAATTGTTGGATACGCAAGTGCAGGATATAAAGTCAAAGCTTACACTGGAGATGAGCCTAGTAACCTGGCAGCAGATCCGGTTGTTCAGTTCATGACACCGCAGGCACTTGAAAAAGCGATTACCAAGCTTAAAAAGGAAATGGAAGCTGCTGCCAAGGATCTCGACTTCTATGAAGCAGCCCGTCTGCGTGATGAGATGTACAGGTACCAGGATATTTTGAAGGAGAAAAGTAAATTAGTGCCTTAGTACCTGAGTACCTGAGTGCCTTAGTATCTTAGTGCCTGAGTGTCTAAGTGGTTGGGAGTTAAATACTCAGGCACTTAGGTACTCAGGTACTAAGGCACTTTCATAAATAAACATCTACCGGTCAAGCCATTCCTTGAAGTCCTGCACTTTATCACGGCTTACCAGGATGCTCTCTTCGCCGGGCTTTTTAAGCTTGATTTTAAGGCGGCTGTTGGAGTAAACCACAATGTCGGCAATAGAGAGGTTGCTAAGGATGTATTTGCGGTTAATGCGAAAGAAACGATGCTCATCTACCATCTCAGAGATATGATCCAGCGAATAGTCGAGTGTATAGGTTCTGAAATCAGCCGTACATAGGTACGTAGCTTTATCCATGCTGTAAAAGAACAGGATATCTTCCACGGGAATGGATTTCAGATGATCGCCCACTTTAATCACGAACCTTGTCTTATAGGGTTTATGAATCATATCCCTTACTTTATTCAGCATCTCCAGAGTTACCGAAGGGGTGGGAGGTACCTGGGCTGAAAGGCCTGTAAACTTCTGAAATGCTGCTTCCAGTTCACCCCAGGCGATGGGCTTTAACAGATAATCCACGCTATTTACCTTAAAAGCCTTGATGGCGTATTCCTCGTAGGCGGTAGTAAAGATGACGGGGCAGAGAACCTTTACCTGCTCAAATATCGAGAAGCTTAACCCATCGGCCAGCTGAATATCCATAAAAGCCAGGTCGGGAGCGGTATGTTGTTCAAACCATTCCTTGGCTCCCCTTACCGAATCAATCACAGCCAGGATGGTGATACGCGGGTCATACTTCAGGATCAGTTGGCTGAGCCATTCG
>JACMKG010000467.1 GCA_014380255.1 Prolixibacteraceae bacterium
CCAATCTGCTCTGATGGGCATGCTCCTTCATTGAATGATGTGAAACCGAATTGCCCAATGTATCATGTTCCTGAGCCAAGCTCTGAAAACAGAAGCTAAGAGTCAGGAAGATGATACGTAGTAATCTGGGAACCATAGCTAAAAGCTATTAAATAATCTGAGTTCGACAACCTGAGTTCGACGGATGGAAATAAACACATAGACACATAGGGCACATAGAAATATCAGACAGGAGATTTTAGACAAAAGGAATAAACATGTAAATGCCATATTAATAACACCTTACGCCAAATAGGATAAATAGTCCATCATTCCTTAAAAAGAAAAAACTCCAAAGCGTGTTTTTTCTTTAATCCTTAGGTCGAACTCATGTTAATAGTTATGCACAAGGAATCAGACAGGTTACTTGAATGTGAAACCTTTGTACAATAGTTAATTTGATTTAGGATAAGTTTTATGGGCTATTGTTTTAAATGGCTCATTATTTTATCCTTTTCCTTGGCAACCCATTCTTCTCTCTGTAAATTCTTAGCCTGTCGTTTAGCTTTCCTTTCCAGGTTTCTTGACATATCCTTTACATCAGAGGCTATTTCATCCATATTTATATTCCTTTTTTTAATGGCAAGCAATGCTCCCACAGCCGCTCCGGCCAAGGTGCCAATTACCAAAGCACCGAAAAATCTTTTAGAATTAAATGATCTTTTCATCTCAACGAGTTTTATAGTATGAATAAACAAAGATGCATTACCCTCTAATTAATAACATTACACAATTAGATAAATAATTTACATGATTCTTGCTCCCAACAAAGAACACTTGGATCTATTACGCATGGGTTGGGTGAATGCTTTTTTTAAAGACCTTAGATGAGAGATGTTAGACAAAAGTCTAGTGTCTCTCATCTCTCATCTTAGGTCTTTTAGGATCACTGTTGTGGTTTTACCCACACAAAACGTTATAGAGACTTTTTATTTATAGACCGAAAACATTTGATCCATACGTTTTTGCATCTCTTCAAAGGATACATCTTCCAGATGAGTCATGATCGACCATTTATGGCCAAACGGATCGGTAAGGCTTCCTGCACGGTCCCCATAAAACTGATCTTTTACTTCCATATCCCCTGTGATTGTTGCTCCTTCTTCAAGTGCTTTTGCAAATACAGCATCTACATTCTCGACATAAATACACAGGGCAACGGGTGAGCCTCCAAGGGTCTGTGGTGATACATTCCCCCATTGGGCATTTTCTTCTGCAAGCATGATTCTTGAATCACCAATCTGCAGTTCTGCATGAGCAATACTTCCATCAGGCATGCTGATGCGTCCCACTTCGGTTGCCCCGAATGCTCTTTTGTAAAACTCAATTGCTTCCAAAGCACCTTTCACATTAATGTAAGGGGTTAAGGTGTTAAATCCTTTTGGTGTTGATGAATTTTTCATTTCCATACGTGTTTTGTGTTAATGAATAAAACTAATGTTCTTCCATGTCAGCATAAAGGAAAATTATTGCATCGATATGCTTTGCTTGTATGTTAAAGGTATTTCATGTTCTGAACATTACTCCTGTTCGTATGCTTCAGTGAGGATTTTGATATCCAGCTTTTTCATGGGAAGCAAGGCTCTGGTCACCCTTTGTGACTTGACAGTGTGTGGATCATTTATCATCTGGTCAAGCATTACAGGTACTATTTGCCAGGATACACCGTACTTGTCCTGCAGCCATCCGCATTGCTGGGTGTTTTCATCTGCACCTTCTGATAGGTTATTCCAAAAATGATCGATCTCTTCTTGTGTTTCGCATTTTACAACAAAAGAAAGGGCAGGAGTAAAGGTAAAATCATGACCAATGTTACTGTCGGTAGCCATAAATTCCTGCTCGTTAAGCGAGAACCGGGCATATTTTACCGTTCCTTCATATTCCTCTTCAGTGGCTCCGTAACGTTCGATGTGGATAATGCCCGAATCCTCAAACAGTGATATATAGAAATTCATGGCCTCTTCGGCTTTACCGTATTGCTTCCCTGTAAACATTAAAAAAGGGGTGATTTTTTGCATGGCACTACCAATTGAAAGTTGCCATGTTACCCCAAACTGATCTTTAAGCCATCCGAATTTATCGTTGAATGGATATTTGTTCAGCTCCATGAGCACTGTACCTCCTTCTGATAGTTTTTCCCAGAGTGTATTTATTTCCTGGTCACTGTCACAGTTGACAAAATGGGAGATAGCCGGTGATATTTCAAATACAGGTCCACCATTTAATGCTGCAAATTCCTGCCCTTCAATAATGAACCCCACAGTCATGATCGATCCTTCTTCCCTGCCTGAAACAGCTGCACTTTCTGCATCGTAATAGGTAATTGATTTTATTTTAGAGTCAGTAAATACAGATGTGTAGAAGTTAGCTGCCTGTTCAGCCTGAGTATCAAACCACAAGAAAGGAGTGATCTTTTGTATTTCCAACTTTTGCATTATTCTCTCGGGTTGCCTTTTTATCTGTGTATCCATAGCGTTCAATTTAAATTGTTGTATTAGATGTTTGTTATACGGAAAAGACGTTGGCTTTAGTTTCCATTGCGTATATCAATTCATTTAAAGGCTGTATGAAGTAATGAGTAGTTCATCGAACCTTGAATAATTGGCTTTTATTTATTAAACGTATCCCGGTAAGCAAAGTTCGCCTGCTTAAAATAATTTTGAACATGGCTCTACCATAAGTGAGTCAATCAGGTTAATAGTCAACGTTAAATACTAATTCTTTTCTCTAATCGTATTTATTGAATCTTGCTTTTTTATTACAGAAAGGGCATCAATTCAGCAGAATAAAAAACAGGCAACCCGGAAAGATCCGAATTGCCTGTTGTATAATTGAGCATCTTATGATGCCGCAGAATCAGTTAAACCAATGTCCAGCCTTCGCGGTACTGGTAATGCAATTTTTTAGTAGCCTCTCCATCCACATCGTCAACGAATGTTTCTGTGGCAGGATCCCATTTAATGGTGCGTTTCAAATCACATGCAATGTTTCCAAGCGTACAAACGGTACAGCTGCTGTGGCCGATCTCAACTGGAACAACAGGATCTTTACGATCACGTACCGACTGGACGAAATTAAGCTGGTGAGGGATCTTCGTTTCATAAGGACCGGTATCTCCTTCTGCCTGTGCAGGAGGTAAGAACTTATCATCAGAGGCTTTAAAGTGGCCGCGTGATACTTCTAGCCAGCCATCTTTACCTGTAAATTTAACTCCTTTGGTATTGCCTTCATCGAAAGGTTCTGATGTCATAACCACTCCGTTGGCATACACAAATTTCATATATTGAGATCCATCACCTATTGGAGAGATTTCAACCGGACCATTTTTGTCCATGCCTAAACCCCATTGTGCAATGTCGAACATGTGAGCACCCCAGTCGGTTGTAAAGCCACCGCCCATTTCTTTGTACCATCTCCAGCCACCCCAGAACTGTTCGTTCTTTTCCGGCTCAACGGTGATCGGTGGATTCAGCTGGCTGTTATAATGAATAGGTGTTGGTAATGAACCCAGCCACAAGTCCCAGTTAAGATCTGCAGGAAGAGTTTCTTCGGGAAGATCATATGGTTTTGGAGGAGCTCCTACATAGGCATTCACAGTTTCGATCTGTCCAAGAGCCCCTGACTGAACAAGATTTACGGCGTGCTGGAAGTTAGGATCAGAGCGCTGTTGGCTTCCTACGGCCAGAATTCTCTTGTTCTCGCGTACGATACGACGCAATTCCTGTCCTTCTTTAATAGTGAAAGTCATTGGTTTTTCAAGATACACATCTTTACCTGCTTTACAGGCAGCGATGGCAATCATAGCGTGTGAATGATCTGGTACGGCAATCACTACAGCATCGATGTCAGGACGAGCTAACAGATCCTGGTACTTTTCGTAAGTCTTAACTTCTACTTCTTTACCTGTTTTCTTATAGAAAGAATTGACTTTCTTTTCAAAGCGCTGGCGTTTTACACCATACACATCGCAACCTGCTACTACTTTAACTCCAGGAATCTGGAGGAAGCCGAACATCAGGAACATTGCCTGTTGTCCCATACCGATGAACCCAAGCTTAAGGTCGGTATCTACTTCTTTTTTTGGTTGGCAGCCTGCAAGTGAAGAAAACATTGCCATGCCTGCCATACCTATGGCAGCGGTTCCCAGGAATTGTCTTCTTGAAACACCCTTTTTTTGTTGATTTTCCATGTTGATTAATATGTGTTAGTTGGAATTTGTTGTCTTTAATTGAGTAAAAGTAACGGATTTGTATTAATTCAGCAAAATAATGAAAATAAATGTATTCTTTTTGAATAAAACCTGCTTTTTATGCTTTTCATCTGTATCTTTTTTATCCTTTTGAGCAGCAATGCCCTGGTAATTAAAAATTCTAATTCGTCTATATTTCTGTTCAATTAATAGATTACCCGCAATTTTTTTTGATTTTTGTATCATCATTACTTTCCTATTAAACCATGGATGAATATATACAATTACTGAGGTCTCTTATAGCCGTTAAATCATACAGTAAGTTTGAGAAAGATGCGGCTAACATCATTCGTCAGTTTCTCGAGCAGTCGGGGATTCCCTATACCATGAAGGTAAATAATACCTGGGCACGCAACCTTTACTGGAAAGAAGGGTTGCCAGTTATTTTGCTTGATTCACATATAGACACGGTAAAACCTGCCGGCGGATATACTCGCGATCCCTTTCAGGCTGATGTGGAGGATGGCATTTTGTATGGACTGGGAAGTAATGATGCGGGTGCTTCTGTAGTGACCCTGCTGTCCGTGTTTATACATTTCTACAGGGACGAAAACCTACCCTACAACCTTATTTATGCAGCATCAGCTGAGGAAGAAGTATCAGGCCCAAATGGTCTGGCAAGCATTATAGACGAATTAGGACCTTTTGACCTGGCCATTGTGGGTGAACCTACTCAAATGAATATGGCTATTGCTGAAAAGGGACTGATGGTGCTCGATTGTATTGCTCACGGAAAATCAGGTCATGCAGCCCGGGAAGAGGGCGAAAATGCAATCTATAAAGCTATAGCCGATATTGAAAAGTTAAGAAACTATCGCTTCGAAAAAAGCTCATCAATATTAGGTTGTGTAAAGTTATCGGTCACCATGATCAATGCTGGTACCCAGCACAACGTGGTTCCTGATACCTGTTCGTTTGTGGTTGATGTAAGGACCAACGAATATTACAGTAACCAGGATGCTTTAAAAATAATAGATCAGTTGCTCGAATCAGAAGTAAAAGCACGCTCGCTACGCCTGAACTCTTCGGGTATCCCGGTGGAGCATCCGATTGTTCAGCGTGGCATTCAGCTGGGGCTGGATTATTATGGCTCACCAACTACGTCCGATCAGGCAGTAATTCCCTACCTGTCCATAAAGATTGGTCCAGGCGACAGTGCTCGCTCTCATACCGCTGATGAATATATCCTAATTTCAGAAATAGAGGATGGCTTTAAAATATACACAGATCTGCTTACCGGCTTACAACTAAGATAAATTTACAATTAGACAATTTACAATTTACTATTTCAGCTCTTCGCAACATTCCATCCAGTCTTTCAATCCTGCAAGCGAATAGTAAATAGTAACGTGAGTTCGATGTAAGTATCGATATTTTTGAAGTACAAGTAAGAGTGCCTGAGTGCCTGAGTGACAAAGTGCCTGAGAAAGGCAAGTTTCACCTTTTTGATTTTTAGATGATTACAGAATTGATTTTCTCTGAAAAGAAGTATATGATCAGTGTCCTGTATTACTTAGGCACTTTGTCACTTAGGTACTCAGGCACTCAGGTACTTTATCAAACCACATTCGTTTATATCGAACTCAGGTTAGTAAATGGTTAAATGGTAAATCTTTCAATCTTTCAATCCTTCAGTCCTTCTACCCTTCAATCCTTCAAAAAAAAGAGAGACCTGTCCCCCAACAGGTCTCTCACAGAATGCTTCAGCCATAAAAACCAAAGCAAAAATGGTTGAATGAATTAAACAGCAATTGTCAACCTATTCGTTTTGTGCATAAGCCATCTCGTTATGCTGAGAAATATCCAGACCTGCAATCTCTTCTTTCTGGGTGGCCCGGATTCCAACTGTCTTATCAACAATCTTAAAGAGTATCCAGGTCATTACTCCTGAGAAGACGATCGTGGCAACAGTTGCAATCAGCTGTATCCATAGCTGTTTTGGATTTCCGTAGAACAAACCGCTGTAAGAAGACTGTATAGCGGGGGTAGCCAACAGCCCAGTGGCGATAGCTCCGATAATACCACCTACGCCGTGTACTCCAAAGGCATCCAACGAATCATCGTATCCCAATTTGTGTTTTACTACCGAGACCATGAAGAAACAAGCTACCGAAACCAATACCCCGATAACTACTGCTCCCAACACTCCTACAAAGCCTGCTGCCGGGGTAATGGCTACCAGACCGGCAACCGCACCTGTACATACCCCTATTACGGTTGGTTTTTTGTTGATAGTCCAGTCCATTAACGCCCAGGTTAATGCCGCAGTTGCTGTGGCTACATGGGTAGCAAGAAAGGCGCTCAGGGCCAACCCGTCGGCTGCAAGCCCGCTTCCTGCATTAAACCCGAACCATCCAAACCAAAGTAAGGCTGCTCCAATGACTACGAGGGGGATATTGTGGGGGGCTGTGGGGTGATTGTTGTAATTTCTTCTGTTTCCGATCAGTAAGGTCATTACTAGGGCTGCAATACCGGCATTGATATGAACAACTGTTCCACCGGCAAAATCAAGTGCACCGAGTTTAAACAACCAGCCATCGGCTGACCATACCCAATGTGCAACCGGGTTATATACCAATATAGCCCACAGCACGGAGAAAATTAAAAAGCCTTTGAATTTAATTCGTTCGGCATATGCACCAATAATCAAGGCAGGGGTGATGACGGCAAACATGCACTGGAACAATACAAAAGAAAGATGAGGTATGCGGGCTGTAGCCTGGGAGATGTAATACGGGCTCACATCATTGATGCCTATTCCATTCAGAAATGCCCAGTCGAAACCACCAATGTAAGGGGCAAGCGCTCCGGTTGATGAACTGAAGGAAAGACTGTAGCCAAAGAATACCCATTCGAGTGTAATGACGGAAGTGAGGATAAAGCACTGCATCAGGATGTTTAAAACGTTCTTTTGGCGAACCAACCCACCGTAGAATAATGCCAGGCCGGGGATGGTCATTAACATGACCAGGGCAGTTGCTACGATCATCCATGCAGTGTTTCCAAAATCAATGTAAGGAACAGGCTCTGGTGCCGCCGCAGCGGCTTCTTCTGCAAAAGTTATAAAGGGGGAAATGAGT
Source organism: Prolixibacteraceae bacterium (assembly GCA_014380255.1). The sequence continues at coordinate 7,369 of JACMKG010000467.1, forward strand.
CCAAGGAGGGCCATTCCTATGTATTTTATTTTCGTCTTCATAAAGTAATTTATTAGTGTTTGTAAGGAATGGGTGTTATTCTTTGTCGTATAAGGATTCATCGCCACGGTCCCTTGTTCTGATTCTGATCGACTGTGCGATGTCGCTCACGAATATCCTGCCGTCCCCACTTTCACCCGTAAAAGCGGATTCGAGAATGGCATTGATTGATTTTTCTACATTGATGTCGCGCACTACAAAGGAGAGAAAGATGCGAGGGATGGTATTTACATCATAGGCAATACCCCTGAATATAAGCCCCTGTCGGGCAGTGCCTTGTCCTTTTACTTCCCACCATGAAAGGAAGTCGATATCTGCTTCATGGAGTGCAGCACGAACTTCTTCAAACTTGTTTTTTCTGACGATGGCTTCAATTTTTTTCATGATATCTTATTTTTTTTATGTCTAAAATATTTGCTATACCATATTATGAATGGATAACTTTTCAATATTAGAAGTTAATATCAATTTGGGTAGTAAAAGAGTTAATATTAAGATCTCTCATGTTATAATATACATCATTATTATTGTAGATGTCATAAGCAAAGATTACTGATACGTTAGATGAGAATGCCCATGAAAAGCCAACATTTAATGCTCCTAAGTAGCTTTTCCCACCCTGATAATCAACTGCTAACCATAGTTTGTCTGATATTTCTGACATTGGACGGTCCCAAGACAGCAAAATTCCACTATTTGCTTTCTCTCCCTTATCATCCAGCAGAATTTTTTCATTTCCAACATAGTATCCGGCTGAAACTCTTCCAAGTACTGGAATTGTTTTCGCCATTAAACCGTATAATATATTGTAATTGGTTAAATCCTTCTTAGTTCCGAAATTGTATCCTCCCAATGCTAATGAAGGTGATCCTTTGAAAAGTGCTCCTTCAGGAGTGCCAAATTTTAAATTGAAAAAAGCGGGACTTTTATCGTAAATTCCATCACCCATGTAGAGGTAATCAACTCCAACTTCAGCCTGGAATTTTTCGAAAGGAAGAATTCCTGTAGTAAAACCAAGATCATAAATTGCGGCTCCCCTGCTTCCGTCGGGCTGATTCTTTGATCTAAAATAGTTGTCAATCCCTAAATGGAAGGTTCCAAATTTCTGAAAGTCTGTAGACGGAATCCATATCTGTGTTGAAGGTGTTCCAAAACTAACAGTGCAAATCGCTAGAAGCGAAAAAACGATGAGTGTAATTTTCTCTTTCATAATTCTTAATTTTTAGGATGAAAAATTTATTTGTTTTAAATTTTTGGTTTTGATCCTTTTTAAAGGGGGTGTTCAATCTAAAAAACTGCTTTTCTGGTTATTACCCCCATTAATTTTATATGCTTGATCAAAAGTATGGATATTTTAATTAATGTACTCTAAAAAATAAGGGGGTGTCTTCAAATTAAAGATAAATTAACACAGGGAAGTGCTAAAAATAAGGGGGTATCATTCAAAAAACATATAAAAATATATTTGTAGCCTATGAAATATAGGGGTCAAATTTGAAAACATTAAAAAGATGGCTTGGAGTTTTCCCCTTTAATTAATTGTAGATCAAATAGTCAGGTATATGTGATCTGAGGTGACATAAAGATAGAAAAGATAGTTGTAAAATAGAAAAAAGGTATAATAAATGTTTTAATGTATGATTTGTGTAAGTAGGGACTGCTTTTTTTGATCTTGTTAGATAATGAAGATAAATTATACAAATTAGAATTATTAAATAGTCCAATTAGCTTCCTCGTATAATGCCGATGGATATGCTTGCCCGCCAAACAGGCGGGAAGTGTTATAGCCCAATTGAGTTTATGATCCCGATCTATCGGGAGGACTATTACACTTCTCCAATCGGTATTAGGTAGAAAATAGGAGCAGTCCTAAGAAATTGGGTTGTATCCATAAAACCGTATGCTTGTCAATTCCCTTTGGTGAAGGTTCGGCCTTTATAGGTTTGGATGGACTGTAAAGGTCAGCGCAATAAATCCAATGGGCATGCC
>JACMKG010000468.1 GCA_014380255.1 Prolixibacteraceae bacterium
AAGGTTGGCACTCTTATACCAAAGCTAAAAGCGCTTGGCATCTCGGTTAAATACGACAACAACGACAACAAGAAACATGTCTGGAAATTTGAAGAATATGAGTTAAAAGGTGTTCCTGTACGTATTGCAATGGGCCCTCGTGACCTTGAAAATGGCACAGTAGAGGTTGCCCGCCGCGATACCCTGGAAAAACAAGTGGTTTCCATTGAAAACATTGAACTCTTTATTCAGCAGTTACTCAATGACATCCAGGAAAACATCTTCACCAAGGCTCTCAATTACCGTACCCAAATGACGACCCCGGTTGATACTTTCGAAGAGTTCAAAGATATCCTTCAGAACAAGGGTGGATTCATTCTGGCCCACTGGGATGGCACTGCTGAAACAGAACAGAAAATAAAAGATGAAACCAAAGCCACCATCCGCTGCATCCCATTTGATCAGGTTGCAGAAGACGGTGTTTGCGTTTACTCAGGAAAACCATCGAAAGGCCGCGTACTATTCGCCTTATCCTACTAAAAGATAAATTCTCATAGAGGAAAAGCAGTCAAAGTTGACTGCTTTTCTTATTTTTATGAATTAATTTATTTATCAGGTATGGCTGCAACAAATAAGACCAACGTATTGAATGATCTGGTCATCAAAACGAACCTTAAGCAGGAAGTATACAAAAATACGCTAAAGACATTTGGCGTGTTAAAGGATGTCCTGAGAGAATTAGCCGATGAATACCGGGAGAAGCTAAAAGGCCAGGTGGAGGATCATGTGTTGCCAGTATTTACGGAAAAAGGAATTTTTGAAGCCGAATTCCGTATCGGTGGTGATACCCTTATTGTGAGCATGCATTCCAATGTTTTTGTTTTTGACCGGGACCATCCTATCTGGAAACTGGATTATATCAAGAATAATACGCTGAATTCCTATTGCGGGGTATTTAATATCTATAATTTCCTTTCCGATTCATTCAAATACAACCGTACTCAGGATTTGGGATACCTGGTTGCCCGCATTTTTGTGAACCGCGAAAACCATTTTTTTGTTGAAGGCAAAAGACAATCCAGCGATCTGGTTAAAGATCTTGGAACCGATGAACTGACCCATGCAAACCTGAAAGAGATCATTGAAACAGCCCTTCATTATACGATCAATTTCGACTTGCTGGTTCCTCCTTATGACCAGGTAAAAATAGCGACCGTTGAACAAATGCAGGTTGAAATTAGCCATTCCCAAATACAAACCGGTAAGCGCCTGGGCTTTAAGTTTAACTCAGACGATGTCTGACAGGCAGTGAAGTCAGTAACAAGTTTATCAGTATTCATTTTTACAAATTACCCATGGAAAAAGTAACCGACCGATTTTTAAGATACGCGAAGGTGTATACCACCTCTGATCCTTCAAGAACCGATGTTTACCCCAGCACTTCGCGACAACTGGACTTTGCCGATCAGCTGACAAAAGAGCTAATATCCATTGGATTAAGCGAAGTTACCCGCGATCAGTTTGGCTATGTAACGGCCACCTTGC
>JACMKG010000469.1 GCA_014380255.1 Prolixibacteraceae bacterium
AATAGGAGCGGCCAGTTCCGTATTGGGCCTTGTCTTTGACGACAGGCCGATGGCATACTTCAGCACATGATCGTTGACTGGTACTTTAAGGATCAAGTCCTGAAAATAACGAATCTCTTCCCTTGTGATAATTTCATTGAGAACCGCCGAGAAGTCTGACGTAGTGTTTTGCACAATGGTCAGTTCATCATTAAACGTTGGATAATCCAGCCAGATGGAGAACATGAAGCGGTCGAGCTGAGCTTCGGGCAGGGGATAGGTACCTTCCTGTTCGATAGGGTTTTGAGTAGCCAGCACAAAGAACGGATCTCCCAAGGGATATTTCCTTCCGGCAGCCGTTACCGCATGTTCCTGCATAGCTTCAAGCAGTGCGGCCTGTGTCTTGGGAGGTGTCCGGTTGATCTCATCAGCAAGAATGATGTTTGCAAAGATAGGTCCCCGAATAAATTTAAACTCACGTTCCTTGTCTAGAATCTCGGTTCCGATGATATCAGAAGGCATAAGGTCGGGAGTAAACTGAATGCGTTTGTAATCCAGCCCCAGAACTTCAGAAATGGTATTTACCAGCAAGGTTTTGGCCAGCCCGGGTACACCTATCAACAGGCAATGTCCGCGGCTAAACATAGCCACTAGCACCTGGTCGATGATATGATCCTGACCGTAAATCCGTTTCTTAATTTCGGAACGTAACTGGTTAAACTTTACGCTTAACCCATTGACCGCCTCTACTTCATTTTTATAAGTCATTTTCCCTTAATCTATGATTAATCGTCCGATCGGCTGTTTACTGTTTCGTCCCATTCTTTTTAAACTGGGATGAGCGTTCAATCCGGATCTGTCCTAATTTTAAATTTAGAACCTGGAACTTTAAACTTCTTTATTTAATCCAGCCTTTATACTTGAAATTACAATTGATATAAGTAGGATCAATTCTTACATATGTACCCGATTGTTTCTCACGGATCCACTCATCCATGCGTTTTTCCTTTTTGGAATTCATGTACAGGTTGCTCAATTCCACGTAATCGTCCTTCAAATTGGCTTTGTGTGCAGGTGATTTACTAATAAGCTTTACAATCTTATAGACTTGTTTTTGCTTGTCGTCAATGGTCTTGAAAGGTTTTGAGATCTCATTTATTTCCATCTGTGGCAGGATTTTACTTACATCAGGATCCAGTTCAGTGAGTTTCCATTTCGATTCACCTGTTTCAGGGTTGATAACCACTCCGCCATTGTTGCGTGAGTTCTTATCGAATGAATAACGCAGAGCCGCTTCTTCGAATTTGAATGTTCCTTTGCGGATAAAGTCTGCAATACTGTCAATACGGCCAAGAGCCTTTTCCATGGCTTGAGGGGTCACTTTAGGCATCATGATGATGTGACGGGTTTTGATTAGTTCTCCTTTACGGTCGATAACCTGGAGAATATGGTATCCGAAATCACTTTTCACGACGTTCGAGATCTTGTCTCCTTTAAGGTTAAAGGCTGCTGCCGCATAAGCAGGATCAAGGTTTCCGCGTCCCATATAATCTAGTACTCCTCCTTCTTTGGCGGATCCATCTTCCGAATACAACACTGCCAAAGGTGCGAACGCACTCTCTCCGCTTTCAACACGACGTTTCAGTTCCCTTAAGGTTGATTTAATACGGTCTTCTTCTTCCGGACTGATCTCCGGCTGAACAGTAATCTGAGCATACTCTACCTGAGCGTCGATTTGTGGAATCTCTGCCTCGGGTAGATTCTTATAGTGTTGACGTACTTCTGCCGGTGAAATGGTTACCTTATCCAGAATCTTTCCCTGCATCTGCTGGGTCATCTGCTGGTTTTTAATAGCATCCTGCATGTCGGCTTTCAGTTCTATGATTGACTTTTTAAAGTAGGCTTCTACTTCTTTCTCCGAACCAAGACGAGAGATAAAAAACTGAATGCGTTGTTCCAGACTTTGATTGATTTGGCTATCGCTTACAATGATGGTTGTATCAAGTTCTGCTTCTGCCAGCAACAGTTTTTCAACCAGAAAATTCTCCAGAATTTCACACTTCATGTCACCTTCGGTAGTCATACCCCCTGCCATCTGCTCCTGATACATGGATTCAATGTCAGACTTCAGTATTATATTCTTTCCCACCACCGCTACAATCTGGTCAACAACTTTATCCTGTGCATAGGTCTGGTTGGATAATGCCACAAATCCTGACAGGATAAATAAACCAATTAGTTTTCTGATCATAAATGATTATTTTTTGTTTTAAATAGTTTTACTTTCTTCTTATCAATGCCTTCTTTATAGATATCTTTTTCAATTTGCTGTAATAGCTGAATCTTCTGTTTATTCAATATTAGGTTTCTGATATCATTGTACACATATTCATTGGGCGAAACCTGTCCCGCCAGCTTATAATCGCGGATAGAGATGAAATAATAAAAGTCTCTGTCCTTGCTTTCAAGGTATCGGTTTCCCTGAAGCACACTCTGTTGATCAGTTATTTCCTTGGGGAAATTCTTCAATACCAAATCTGCGGATACCCATTGATCATTGAACCGATCGTAAGCCTTGGCATAACTCAGGCAATATTCATTCAATTTAGCCAGCTTATTCGGATCTTTACTATTACACATTTCCTTGATATTATCCGGATTCGAGAATTCCAATGGCACTTTGATAAAGATCGCTTTTACAATGTTTTGGTTCAGAATGAAATTTTCCTTGTATTCATCCAGGTATTTCCGCACATCAGCTTCCTCTACCGTAGTATCCATTTGCTGCTTCATCAATTCATTCTTATATCTGTAAACAATCAGCGAGTTTCTGTATTCTTCCAGCTCCATGGTCACATCCTTCATCTCATCCTTCAGATTCTCCTCCGCTTTCATCAGCAGCAGTTCACGCTGAACCCATTTCTGGATATAGCCGTCTGCCCATAAGGAGCTATCCGCTTCGTCCAGATAATCAGGAATATTCTTCTTTAAGTCATCCATCGTCAGTACATGATCTCCAACCTTTGCTACAGGATCTTCCTGATCAACAAACACGTTACAGGCTGTCAAAAGTAATGCCACAGTAATGATATAGATACAATTTACCCTCATTCAACGGATTGAATAGTTTTCAATACTTTCTTATTTATTTTAACAGGATACTTCTTCTTAAGCGAATCAACCCATTCTTTTTCAACTTGTTCCTGAAAGTCGGAAGAGTAAAGACCCCAGGCATCCTTCAGTGTTTTCTGTTCGCCGTTAGATACTTTCCCGTGCACAAAGGTAGTTGTTTCATCAAGACCTAAAGGTTTTGCCGCACTCCAAATGAAATAATCCACTACCGGATCCTCTTCTTTTTCAACTGCCACCTCCATAATATCCACATTATGCTCATTCGAGGTATTAAAAACATCAGTTATTTCCTGTTTGGAAACTGATTCTTTTTGGTCTATGATGGTCTCTATTTTCAAACGTGTCTCGTTGTCTTTAGCCCTGACGATCCATCCCTTGAAGCGTTCGCCAAAGTAATGCTTCTTAGCGGCGGTGTTGTAGAATTCCGTTAATCGGACGGTATCATTGGAAGCTACATCCCATATCTTGTCTTTTGAAATATTAAACAACAGGATCCCATCATGATATTCTTTCATGATGTGAGCAAAATCCGAGTGCTTCTTTTCCAATTGCGAATCTTCGTAACTGATTAACTCGTGATTGATGAATTGATGGAGCATCGTCTTTAA
>JACMKG010000470.1 GCA_014380255.1 Prolixibacteraceae bacterium
AAAAATAGGTAGAGCTGTATGTTGTTTCATAATTCCTGTTCCCCAATTTAATAACTCCTCGAGGGACCAGTTTTTGAACTCCAGCGTATTCAGATAATGTGTTGGTATTCCCTCTGTAGGCGGTCCATCAAAGGATTTATAGGGATAAATCTCATTCCAATCATGGTAATAGACTCCCCACTCATTATTAAGCATCTTCAAATCAGACTTATATTTCACTCTAAGCCACTCCCTGAAACGGGCTCTCGTTGAGGAACAGTCACATATATCTACTCCATAGCGTATCTCATTACCTAATTGCCAGCTAAAGATGCCTTCTACACCAGAATAATGTTTAGTAATATCTTCGATAAAGGCTCCCATATGTTCACGATATTCGTTATGATCAATGCACGCCGATTGAACCCTTCTTACAGCTTTTTTAGAATCCCAACTTAAACAACGCAGGTCATTATACTTAGAATATAACCAGAAGGGTGTATCATTGATGCCTACCCCCATGCATACCTTCAACCCGTTCTTTACTGCCTTCTCAACATAATCATCTAATAGCTCATAATCATATTTACCAGGTGCATGTTCAATGACAGACCATCCCGGCCATATCTCCGCAACTCGAACAGCATTCATTCCAAGATCTAACATCTTAGTTTTAATGGGTGAGCGCCAATCCTCTCCAATGGCGATTCTCTTGTGCTACCATGCTTACGCTGGTGATAGTAACCGTCTACCCATGCTTGAAAAGCCTGATTAAGCGTTTCTAATGTCGTAATTTTTCCAGCTTCAATGGCGGCGTATGCCTCAGGTTTAAAACTCGTATCAACAAATTGGAAAAACCTCTCAATTTTCCCACGATTACGTTAAGATTAACGTAATCGTGGTTATGTTAAGACTTTCGTTATGTAAAGATTTTCGATGAAATACTTGGAATAACGAAAGTCCTAACAAAATATCTTTACATAATCACTTCTGATTGAATGTTTTCAGCCACTGTTTCAAATCAGAATTGTTATCCCATTCCGCTACCGTTATTGGAACGTTTTTTTTACTGGCTGCCTCAATCGCTTCTCGTTTCTTCCTCACATCCGCTTTCCCGTATATCTCCGTTGTTTTAACACTGACATGGCCAAGCAAATCTCGTATGTAAATCAAATCCACACCTGAATCCACTAGCCCCATAGCGACTGTATGTCTCTTATGGAGAGCTCTCCATAAGAGACACACAAATGCAAGTTTACTAATATCACAGAATATAGACGTACAAACAATTGCAAAAAGACTTGGACATACCAAGCCGACTACAACAACTTCCATTTATTCACATTTCCTGAAGAAACCAGATAAAGAAGCTGCAGATATACTTCAAGATATATTCGGAAAAAGTGATGACATCAATAAGGATACTGTTGAGGAAAATCAGCATATTTATTCAATAGTCGGATAATAGTCGGATGAATCCCAAAATATAATAAATACCCGCAAACAACAAAAGCCGCTAACCTTTACGATTAGCGGCTTT
>JACMKG010000471.1 GCA_014380255.1 Prolixibacteraceae bacterium
ATGGAATTGAAGTGGTAGGCGATATTGTTCAAAATACCTATGAATACGGACTGAATGGCAAAGTACTTGCTGCCAGTTTTAAAACAGTGGACCAGATTTACCGTGTCAGTATGGCTGGTGCTCATTCGGCCACCATTAGCCCGGAATTGTTGCACCAGTTGATCAAACACCCTATGACCGACATCGGGGTTAAGCAATTTGAACTGGATGCAGAAGGGCTTTACGATATTGAATTCTGAGAATGGAGACCGGAGCAGGGAAACCGGAGACGGGAAAGCGGGAAAAGGGTAGCTGCTCTTGATTAATCGGGCTGCTAGCCAACATCCATTTCAATAAGTAAATGAGTACGACAATAAAGCGGTTACGAAGTAGGGGTGTTCGGAAGATGATTATTTCATAAAATGGCCTGCATCATGAAGAAGTAGGTGCAGCGCACCTTTAATATTTGTAGAAAAGCGCAAAGAGCCTAATCGAAGATGCGTAGCATTGTAATATTTGAATGGTTAACTGGTTAGCATTGGCAGCATCAGGTTGTTTTAAGGCCACTGGATATTATGCTGCTACGCAGCTTCGATTCCTATTTCCTGAACTTTTTCTACAAATATCAAGGTGCTCCGTACCCACAGCATCTTCCGAACACTCTTAGTTACGAAGATCAAAAAACAACAGAATAAGATTTTAAGTGGATAGATCGTGTGCTCCAATAGAATCTTTGCTATAGCCTTTACTTATTTGATCGTAATTATTTAGGTACTTTAATTTGTTATTTATGGCAACACTGAGTTGCACAGAGTTTTACTCACAGTGTATCACAGAGTTCAACTATTGATTAGTAAGCTTTTGTGTAACTCGGTGAGCCTCTGAGAAACTCTGTGTTACCATAAATGAATTTCAATAGTATAAAACATGGCGGATGGCAACTTGAATTATCGTATATTAATTTTAAGTTTCCCGACACACTATTTTATGCTGAAAACTTTTAATCTATCCAGACAGTTCATACATTTGCATACTGAACGATCGGTATGTTTTTATTATGAGCGACACCAGAGAATATATCATTGATAAGGCTTACGGCCTATTTCTAAGCCGGAGCTACGAGGCTGTTTCAATCAGCGAAATAAGCAAAGCCATTGGTCTGACCAAAGGTGCGTTGTATCATCATTTCCGCAACAAGGAAGAACTGTTTATGGCCGTGGTAGATAAAAACATTAAGATCGAAGAGTTTGATTATGATCCGGCAACCACCACGCTGAAAAACTACATTGAACTGTGCCAGAAGAAAGCCCGGCAGATAGTAAGCCAAACCTACAGCTCTGATCCCGCATACATCCCTCACAATTTGCTGGCTCTGCTTATTGATGCATTCAGGCATTATCCCGGCTATGCGGATAGGAAGGAAAAATTTATTCAGGCCGAAATTGCCAAAACAAGGCAAATGATGGATCTGGCAAAGGAAAGAGGTGAAATCAGGGAAGATATCAATACCACCCTGATGGCCGAGATCTTTTTTACCCTGAACACCGGGATTGCACGTAGCCTTATCCATACCAACATGAACCAAAAGAAAGCCATCCAGCAGTTGAAAGACCAATTCCAGGAGCTTTATAAACTAATGGTAAAAACGGGGTAAGCTGTTTTTTTATCCTAAAACATACCGTTCGTTCAGTATGTTTTAACAACCCTGATTATTCTATTTACAAAACGTTTAATATCAATATCATGAGAAACAATCTTATTTTACTGGCCCTGCTCATTGTGATGGCAGCCTGTGAGACAAAAAAGGAGGCCCCGAAAAAGGAAACTACCTTCGTTAAAGTAAAAGCAAAAGCGGTAACCCTTGCCATGGGGCAATCGGAGCTTCGCTACAGCGGAACCATAGAAGCTTTCCAGACTATACCCCTTACCTTTCAAAGCACAGGAACCGTTGAGCAGGTGCTGGTGCAGGAAGGCGATGTGGTTAGAAAAGGTCAGTTGCTGGCTGTTGTCAACAAAGCCGATAATCAAAGCATTTACAACTCTTCACTGGCCATGTACCAGCAGGCCAAGGATGGGTACGACAGGCTGAAACAGGTGTATGATAAAGGAAGCCTTACAGAAGTGAAATGGGTGGAAATGGAAACTAATATGAAACAAGCCGAAGCACAACTTCAGATTGCCAAAAACAACCTTGACAAGTGTAACCTGTATGCCCCCGCCAGTGGCGTGGTTGGTAAACGGAACATTGAACCCGGTCAGTCTTCTTTATCGGGCTTATCCCCCATTGAACTGGTAAAGATTGAAAAGGTACTGGTAAAGATTGCCGTGCCGGAGAATGAGATCGGTAAAATTAAGAAAGGCATGAAAGCCGGCTTTCTCATTTCTGCTTTAGGAAATAAGAGCTATGAAGGGGTGATTACTCATGTGGGTGTTGTAGCCGATCGGTTTTCACGCACCTATGAAGTGAAAATATCGGTTGACAATACTTCCCTTGAAATGAAACCCGGGATGGTATGTGATGTGAACCTTCAGATGGAAGAGGGAACTCATCAGCTGATTGTTCCTTACCAGGCGGTAACAGTTGATAAGGCAGGAAAATCATACGTATGGAGGATTCATCCCGATAACAAGACTGTAGAACGGGCGGAAGTAACGCTGGGATCTATTGAGCAAAACGGGATCGTGGTGCTCTCAGGCCTGGTATCCAATGACAGGGTCGTAGTGGAAGGAAAAGAAAAATTGTCGGATGACAGCTTAATTAACGTAAGTTACCAGTTATAAGAAACCGGTAACTAATAAAGGAAGTTTAAACAGAAATAAAAGGTGTCTGGCGTCTAGCTGCTGGCAAGAAATGCTTCGATCAGTGGCAATAGAGGACGATCGCTGCATGGTTTTGCCAGATGCCAGTTACCAGAAGCTAGCAACTTTAATTAATAAGTATTTAAGATGGCAAAAAAGTATAGAGGATTGATTGAAGGGGCGATGCGCAACCGCAACATCGTTATCATCCTTACAGCAGTATTTATGTTGATCGGAGTGGTGGCTTTAAAAAAGATGCCGCGCAATGAATTTCCCCAGTTTACCATCCGCCAGGGGGTTATCGTAGGAGTTTACCCCGGAGCCACATCGGCAGAGGTGGAAGCACAGCTTACCCGGGTGGTGGAGAATTACATATTCGGATACCAGGAAGTCAAAAAAGAGAAGACCTATTCCCAGTCCAAGGAAGGCATCATGTACATTTTTGTTGAATTAAACGACAATGTAAAGAATGCCGACCAATTCTGGTCCAAGTTAAAACATGGACTGGATGAGTTAAAGATGAACCTTCCCACGGGAGTTATAGCCCTGATTGCCAATTCTGACTTTGGCGATACTTCAGCCCTGCTGATCACCTTGTCTTCCGATTCCAGAAGTTATAAGGAAATGGAGCAGCAGCTCAAAAAGCTGGAAGCCGAATGCCGTAAAATACGGGCCACTTCAAAGATTAAACATTTTGGGCTACAGAAAGAGAAAATATTTGTCAATGTAAAGCCTGAGCTGTTAAACGAATACAACATCAAATCGCTCTCTCTGCTGGGTTCTTACCAGACCAACGGAATGGTAAGCTATGCCGGTGAGTTGAAAGACGGGGTAACCAACCTGCCTGTTCATTTCCCGCCTAACTTTGAATCGGAAAGAGACCTGGCCGACCAGATCGTATATTCAGATCCGCGGGGTAATGTGGTACGCCTTAAAAACATTGCCAGCATCGAGCGCCGGTACGATGATCCCAAAAGCTATATCAGGCAAAATGGTAAAAAGACCATCCTTCTCTCCCTGGAAATGCAGCCAGGAAACAACATTGTGGAATTTGGTGAAGAAGTCGACAAGGCCCTGGCCACATTCCAGAAGCAGTGTCCTCCTGACATTGAAATTGCCAAGATCTCGGAGTTGCCCAAATATGTAGACAATTCAATCAGTAATTTCATGGAGGAATTCCTGATTGCCATTATAGCCGTTATTTTAGTGACCATGATCCTGCTTCCCATGCGCGTAGCTTCGGTGGCTGGCATTACTGTACCTATTTCGGTATTAATTACCCTTTGCGCCCTTTATTTTATGGGCATCGAACTGCATACCGTATCGCTGGCCACCCTAATCCTGGTGCTGGGAATGATCGTGGATAACTCCATTGTTGTAATTGACAATCATGTCGAAAAGATTGATCATGGCTATTCCCCCTGGTATGCAGCCATTAAAAGCGCTAAAGAGCTGGTGGCTCCTATCCTTACAGCCACCCTGGCCATCATGGCAGCCTACATTCCTCTTGGATTTATGGTTCCGGGTACAGCCGGTGAATTTATGCAAACCATCCCTATCGTGGTCTGTGTAGCGCTAACAGTATCCATTGTAATCGCCCTGTTGCTGGTACCTTACCTGAATTTCCTGTTCATCAAAAAGGGATTAAAGCCTCAGGGACAGAAAAAGAAAGGAAAGTCATTTCTTGACATTCTGCAGGCATGGTTTGACCGTAGTCTTGAAAAAGCGTTTGCTCACCCAAAAACAGTCTTCTCCCTGGGTACTGCTACCATCGTGTTGGCAGTGGTTCTGTTCAAGGGTCTCGACCAGCAGCTATTTCCTGAACTTGAACGTAACCAGTTTGCCGTGGAAGTATACCTGCCCACAGGCTCTTCCCTGGAAAGCACTGCCCAGGTAGTGGATAGCCTGGAATCAATTTTAATCAATGATGAAAGGGTAACCAACGTAACCAGTTTTATTGGGACAAGCTCACCGCGTTTTCATACTGTGTATGCCCCAAACATGCCTGCTTCAAACTATGGGCAATTGCTGATCAATACCCTGTCGGATGAGGCAACACGTGAAATCGTCAATGAGTACAGTCCAAAGTATGCAGATTATTTTGCCAATGCCCACGTCAAATGGAAAATCCTCGCCCTGCAGATTGCCAAATCGCCCATCGAGATACGTATTTCCTCTGATTCCGTAAAAGATATCCGTGAGGTTGAGTCACGCGTGTATGAGATCCTGAAGAAAACCGATCACCTGGGATGGGTGCACACCGACTGGGATCAGATGCAGCAGAACGTACGGGTAAACCTGGATCGTGACAAGGCCAACATGCTGGGGTATTCCAAAGGACTGGTTGCCACCTCGCTGATGATCGGTCTGGAAGGCATCCCACTAACCACTATCTGGGAGAATGATTATCCGGTAGAGGTCCGATTGTCACAGGATGCCAGTCATCACAAAGACCTGAAAACCTTGGAAAATCAATACGTCACTTCGTTTACCAATTTCTCGGCTATCCCGTTAAGGTCATTTGCCACCTTTACCCCCGAATGGACCCAAGGGACTGTTGTACGTCGCAATGGAACTCCTACGCTCACCATACAGATTGAAAATAATCAGGCCGTGTCGGCATCGGCCATTATGGATGAAATAAAACCTCAGGTTGATCAGCTGGCTTTGCCCGAAGGAACGTCCATCAGTTATGGTGGAGACCTGGAAGGACAGATAGAGGTTTTCATACCCATGACCATTGCTTTGGGCCTGAGTGTGGTGCTTATTTTCTTTATCTTGCTTTTCCAGTTTAAAAAAGTAAGGCAGGCCCTGTTAATCATGTCCACCATGCTTTTATCCATACCCGGGGCCGCCATTGGACTGACGATCATGCATTATCCGTTCAGCATTACGGCTTTTATCGGTATAACCAGCCTGTGCGGGATGGTGGTTCGTAACGGGATTATCCTGATCGATTATGCCCGAGAGTTGAGGGAAAAAGACAAGATGCCTATTTACGAAGCTGCACTGGCGGCCGGCAAACGAAGGATGCGTCCTATCTTTTTGACCTCGGCAGCAGCATCGGTGGGTGTGATACCCATGATCCTGAGCCGCTCTCCGCTGTGGGGTCCCCTGGGTACAGTTATCTGCTTTGGCCTGATGATCTCCATGGTACTCACCTTGTTTATCTTACCCATCCTGTATTGGTGGGTCTGCTCAGGTGACCGTACAGCCCATAAAAAGTATCATTTAAAAGCTGTTCCGACGGGTGCCCTGATATTAGCCATCCTGTTGCCTTCATTCGTCCAGGGGCAGGAAAAGGCCCTTTCACTGGATGAATGCAAGCAGCTGGCTCTTAAGAATAATAAAAAAATTATAGAAAGCGGTTATGAGGTGAAGGCTTCCGAAGAAGTAAAGAAAGAGGCTGCCACCCATTATTTTCCCAAGATAAGCGCCAGCGCAATGGCCATGCATTCCACCGATTACCTGGTTAAAGGAAAACTTCCTGAGATGAATCTGCCAGTGTATGACGGCAACAAGGCTCATCTGGCTACAGCTACCCAGTTTGCTTATTTCCCAGCCATGGAAATAAATGCCATCGACTATCTGAATATGGCCAGCGTGTCGGCTGCCATGCCCCTTTATGCGGGCGGACAGGTTCGTACTGGCAACAAACTGGCCTCCCTGGGCGTGGAGGTTAGCCAGAAACAAAAGGTCCTGACCACCACCGAAGTATTGGTGCATACCGAACAGATTTACTGGACAATCATCGCACTGAACGAGAAGCTGAAAACCCTGGACAGTTACCAGGCCCTGCTGGATACCCTTAACCGGGATGTGACCAATTACACCAAGGCAGGTCTTGCCCAGCGCAATGATCTGCTGAAAGTTCAGCTGAAACAAAATGAA
>JACMKG010000472.1 GCA_014380255.1 Prolixibacteraceae bacterium
GCCGATAGCGCTTGTCCAGTTGCCTAAGCCGTTTGCAGGGATATTTTATGCATTCATAGCAAAACCCGGAGGAGGTTTGTGCCAGAATTTCACAGTTTTTGATGATACAATGAAGGCAATAAGGGGGCTTATATGAATTTTCGCCCAAACAGCCGCTACAGGTATTTTTGTCGCGCTGATAGGCCAGGCAAATGCCACAATTCATGCCGCAGGGGGCAATCAAGGTGCTGTTGAGTGAATTATTTTTCATTGAGCATTCATTTGTAAATTAATTCTGCTCGGTACAGGCAACCCTTTTGCTTTGTTAAAATCCTGATCGGGGGCCTTGGCGGCTGAATTTAGCAAAGGGCTGCTTCAAATAATGCATTCGGTTCCGTATGTTCGAAAGTGCTGGATTAAAAGTATTTTTCTATAAGTCCTTTTAGCATTTCAGTGGTCAAAGGTTTGTTTTTAAATTCCCGTATAGCCGAATGTTTATTGGCCCTTTCCTGGTCGTATGGATTCAGAGAAGTGGTGAGCATGAATATGACAATGCCTGTTTTTAATTCTTCTTCAAACTTTTCATATTCTTCCAGAAACTCAAAGCCATCCACACGAGGCATGTTAATGTCCAAAAAAATAAGTTCTGGTTTTGGAAATTCATGTGCCAGATCCGGATTCCTTGACCTTATCAAATAATCCAGGGCTTGACGACCATCGGTCACCACCTTAATTTGATTGCAGATATCAGCATCTGTGATTGCAAGGGTATGAAAAAAGTTATCCGATTCATCATCGTCTACTAACAGAATGCAGTTTATCTTTTTCATAAAATATTTTGGATAAATTATTCTCTTAATACTACTTAAGCAGGGTAAAATAAAACGTGCTTCCAATGCCTGATTTTGATTCAACCCAAATTCTTCCACCATGCAAGGCAACTATTTTTTTGCATATAGCCAAACCGATGCCCGTACCCGGATATTCTGTGGCATTGTGTAAACGCTGAAAAATAATAAAAAGTTTCGCCATATATTGTTCTTCTATGCCAATTCCATTGTCTTTAAAGGCGAAAAGGTATTCAGTTTCCTTCTCTTTTACTGAGATATTAATTTCCGGATCTATTTCCTTATGTCGGAACTTGATGGCGTTGCTGAGTAAATTCTGAAACAATCGTTTCATCTCTATGGCATTTCCTATAATTACCGGAAGATTTGCAGAAGTGATTTTAGCATTGTTCTCCTGGATGGAATGATTCATCTGGGTCATTGCTTCCTTTAATACCTCATATAAATCGACCGCCGTGAAAGGATTGTTTCTTCCTATGGTTGAAAAATCGAGCAGGTCCTTGATCATTTTCTGCATCCGGGAAGTGGCATTCAATATAAACCGGGTGTATACCTCTGTATCGGTATTTTGCTGGCCACAATTCTTCAGGAAAAGTCCAACGTAATTGGAAATGGTTCGAAGCGGTTCCTGTAAGTCATGGGCCGCCACATAGGCAAATTGTTCCAGTTCCCTGTTGTTTTGCTGCAGGGCCTTATTGACCTCCGCAAGTTCCATGGTCCGTTTTGCCACCACTTCCTCTATTTTATGGCGCGCAAGCACCAGTTCGGTGATCTCGCTGACAACAGACATGATTCCCGATATTCTGCCATCCGCTTCCCTATATGGCCGGTGTTCAACATTGACATAAAACGATTCCATTTGCCCATTCCTTAACATGGAAACAGGCAGTTCATAAGCCGCATAAGTCTCCCCGGTGGTATAAACATGATTTAGAATGTCTTCCACCCCCTGACTTTTCCCTTCCGGTAAAGCTTCCAATACTGGCTTGTTCATGACACTGCTCCTGTCCCTTCCCCAGAGTTCCAATTGACGGTCATTGGCAATTTCTATGATATGTTCAGGTCCTCTCAAAATACACATGGCCACCGACGATTGCATAATGATGTTATGCAAATTCTGCCTGCTTTCTTCTACTTTCCGGTTGGCAATATTGATATCCGTTACATCCTCTCCGGTATTCATCACACCATATACCTTTCCTTGTGCATCAAACAAGGGGGTAAAACTGTAATTGAAATAATAGGATTTCAGCTTTTCATCTACTTTCAAATCTATCTTCTGGTGCTTTGCGTGGAAAGGAATCCCTGTAGTATAAACATGGTCCAGCTGCTCAAACACTGCCTGGTTATCCAATTCGGGTAACACTTCCGAATATTTTTTCCCAATAATGTCCTTTCCTTTGCCCCACATATCCAATATAGTCTGATTGGCAAATTCAATTCTCATTTCCTTACCTACATAAACCGCCATGGGAAAGGGCGCCCCTTCTATTAAACTACGTATTTTCTGCTCGCTTTCTTCTACCTTTCTTCGGCTGAGCACTTGCTCTGTTACATCAACAGTTACTACCATAAGACCGTTTGTTCGGCCCTCACTATCACGCAGGGGTTCCCATATGGAATTATAATAACAGGATTCTGGACTCCCATACCGGTCATCGACCATTTCAAATTCGGTGACAGGGTAGGCCTTGCCTGTTTGCATGACCTGATGTGCAATGGGTTCTAAAAACGGCTTTAATTCGGGTATGGATTCAAACAGCGGCTTTCCTATCAGATCTTCCCGCTTTTTATTTATCAAATGCAGGTTGGCTTCATTCATAATTTCCGCTATCAAATCTTTTCCCTGAAATACAGCGATGGCTACCGGGGCCTGCATCACCAGGGTGCGGAATTTATTTTCACTTGCCTCTATTTTCTTTCTTGCCAGTACCTGCTCTGTCACATTTTGAAGGATACCCGTGATGGTGACTGGTACATGGTTTTCAAACTGCACCTGCCCAATGGAATGCAGGTATTGAAGGTGGCCTGTCTGAGGTTGAATCAATTGAAAAACCAAGTCATGTTTTCCATCCCACTCTTTTGAAAAGGAACGTTCAATGGTTTGTTCAATCAAAGGCCGGTCGTCAGGATGTATTCTTTGAATAATTTCTTCCATGGAAGCATGTTGCTCTGCTAACCCGAACCAGTTCCTTATTTTATGAGAATAAGTAGCCGTATTGTTTTTTAAGTGAATACTAAAAACTCCTAATTCACCAATTTCAATGGCTAACTCCAGGCTTTGTTCACTTTGTACGATCTTTTTCCTGGTGACAACCTGCTCTGTTACTTCCGTTGAAAAGACCAGAACTCCTGTCGCTTTTGATTTGTCATCCTCGTAATAGGGCTGATAATAGAAATTGTAATAACCCAATTCCTCCTTCCCGGTTCTGTTCAGTTTGAGCGGGATCTCGTAAAATGCTTTGGAAATACCCGTCTGGATCACTTCCTGCATCATTAATTCATAGCCTTCCCCTTTCAGCTCGGGCAATACCTCCAGAAAAGGTTTGCCAATAGCACTTTCATCTCTGTCCCACATTTTCAGGGTCAGGTCGTTGGCCAGTTCAATGATCAATTCAGGGCCTTTAAAAATCTGAATAGACATGGGGGCCTGCAATAACAGGTTATGTGCTTTTTGCAATGACTTTATTTTTTCTACCTGTTTTTCCGCCAGTATTTTATCGGTAATTTCTTCTACTGAATTGATGATAGAAACTACATTGCCTTCATTATCCGTAACAGGCGAATTAGTAATTCTCCAATATCTGGTAATGAAATTATTTTCATCATCCAACACATCATATTGCTGATCTGGCAGATATGAAACTTTTTTAGTAGTCATTACCTCATAAAAAGAAGCCAAAAGGTTTTCAGAATCCTTCGGATTGGAAGGATTGGAAGGAAAAGCATCGAATGTACCTCTGCCAATCAACTCGGCCTTGGATTTTCCTAATACCTGTAAGTAGCTTTCGCTTGCAGCGACAATGGTAAAGCGAGGTGAATCAGCTTTGATCAGCAAATTATTACCCGGCACAGCTTCAAAAATCCTCAACTCCTGCGACTGTATCTCTGTGTTGACAGTTCTTTCATTCATTCAGTGACTTATTAATTCTTTTATGCACAAACCCACCTGAGGTTGGATAATCTATCTATGCGCTAATTGAATATTAATCAACTTATAACTTGCGTCAACTGAAAAATGTTTAAAACGGATGATCTTTAATGGGAAGTGTTTGATCTTTAGTCTGCAGGGTTGTTATCTCAATTGATTTTTAATAGTTGGATAGTGTCATGTGCTTTCCAATCTTATTTTTCAACCAACTAACCGGTATGGGTTATCCGCGAAATCCGAATTAATCCGTGTAATCTAATGCCTAATTAACAATCGTTGTTTGATTATTTATTAACTTGCATCCTTTCAATCAATCTAACTTAACCTAACCTTCGATAAGATGTATTGTATAAATTTCAAACGAGCAACCCGTTTTATCGGGCTTCTTACTTTCACTGTTTTCAGTGGCACTCTCCTGCAAGCCCAGGTAAAACTTTCGGAACAGAAATGGACGCTTCCTACCTATGAGGTGATGCCTGCCGATAAGAACCCCATGTTTTTCAAAGGTGAATCCTACCAAGGAGCTGCTAAGGTGATCTACCCTTACGCGATGAACGATGCCA
>JACMKG010000473.1 GCA_014380255.1 Prolixibacteraceae bacterium
GAATGACATCACGGATAATGGCCATGGTCAGTCGCAAAGACAAACAACCAACCGCAAGGGGTATATCAACGAGTATTTGCTTTCAGTAGCAGCAAACTTCAATCATAAATTCTACCTGGGAGCTACCGTTGGCATTCATGATGTCTATTTCAAGGAAAATACAGATTTAAGGGAATGGGATGCACAAAACAACATTCCTTATTTCAATGATCTTAATTTTACCAGTTATCTGAGAACTTCCGGCAATGGTGTTAATTTAAAGCTTGGAGCTATTTTTAAACCCATCGACCAGTTAAGATTAGGAGTTGCCTTTCATACACCCACATTCTACAAGCTGAATGACTTGTATGACAGTGGTATGGAATCATCCATTACCTATGAAGATGACGGAGCAACAGAAACTGCTTCAGCGTATCCGGATCAGGAAGGCGTTTATGATTATGAAATCGTAACTCCGATGAAGGCTATCGTAAGTGGAGCACTTGTTGTGGGAAAAGTAGGGTTGATCAGCGTTGATTATGAATTCGTTGATTATTCTACTGCCAAGTTGAAAAACGGCAGTGACGGCTACGACTATTTTGACGAAAACCAGGCGATCACCGAGGCTTATAAAACAGTAGGCAACCTGCACGTTGGAGGCGAATTAAGGATGAGTAAAAGCTTTAGCCTGAGAGGCGGTTATGAGTATTTCCCAAGCCCCTATAAAGTAGACTTCAGGGAAGCGTATAACCCTAACAGCATTGCTTCTTATTCAACGTTTGCAGGAGGATTTGGATTCAGACAAGGTAACGTTTTCTTCGATGCAGCCTATAAACGTGTAGTAAACGAAGAACACGAGAAATTATATCCGGGAGCTATTACGATGGCTCAGTACGAGACTACGAAAAACAATGTAATGTTTACATTGGGATTTAGATTCTAAACGATTTATAAAGCAAAGAAACAATTGAGAAGATAGCCGGTTATTTAATTATAGCCGGCTATTTTTCTTTAGAAAATAGATTATTTTTATATAAGTGATCGATTTCCGGTTCTAAGTGTTTTTTTTAATCATTCTTTGTCATAACTTAGCTAAACTAAATAATGATTCATGCGGCAGTTTATTGAATTTAACTTCGACACAGCCTTACAGATTTTTGATCAAGCGGAAAGTAATGGCAGCAGATGGAGAGTCGGGGACTTTAGTACGGCCCAATGGCTTCAGAAAAATTCTATACATTTAGATGATATTGTTTCGCTTTCTAAAAAAATGCCAGATGTTAAGATTGTGATCATTGGAGAAGGACCTTCCGAAGGATTTTATATTTATTCCCCCAAACTTAAAACTTGTTATAAATTTGAGCATACCTTAGCTGAAATTTAATCAGGTAAAGAACTTCATTATGAGTGTACTTTTTGATGACCCTATGGGAAGGGCAGTTTATGACTATCATTTTAATTCTATTAATCAACCAATCATTGTTCATTCTGCTGATTTTGATGATGATACCATTGATCCAAAGTATCTTTTCAGAACTTATAAGGAAATGCCTGCCCTTGAAAAAAAAGCGCTCAACTTATGCAAAGGAACCGTGCTCGATGTAGGAGCCTGTGCAGGTTCTCACTCCCTGTATCTACAGGAAAAAGGATTTGATGTCACCGCATTGGAAGTTTCAGCCCTCTGTTGTGAGGTGCTTAAAAGCAGAAATATCCATAAAGTCATTCAGCAGGATGTATTTAAATTCAACGATCAGAAATTTGATACCATTCTCTTGCTGATGAATGGAACCGGGATAGCGGGTACACTGGCGGGACTGGATATTTTATTTCACCAACTACGCTCTTTGGTTAATCCTTCCGGTCAGATACTGATTGACTCATCCGATTTAATCTACCTCTATGAACAAGAAGATGGATCAGCTGTAATAGATCTCAATGCTGATAATTATTACGGTGAGTTAATGTTTCAAACAGAATATAATAACTTTGTCAGCCAACCCTTCCCTTGGTTGTATGTCGATTTGAACAATCTTGAGCATGCCCTTGAGAAGAATAATCTTAAACTAAGTAATGTTTATAAAGGACAGCATTACGATTATCTGGCCCGAATTACATTTTAAAAAAGAACAATTGAAAAAAAAGCAACAATACAGGCTCCTCTCTAAATACGAAATAGAGATTTTGACACAACAAGGTTGTGCTTCATCAGATTGGGAACAAATAAGTGTAAGTGCCGGTTTTATTCCAGAGAATATTCGCAACGTGCAATTTTCTGGTACTGTAAGCATTGGTGACAACTCCGGGAGGGTTGCTTTTGGAGGAGGCATCGTACGCAATTGCGGAATCTATAACGCAAGCGTTCATAACTGCACGATCGGCAATCATGTATATATCCACCAGATATCTAATTACATAGCCAATTACGATATTGAGGATCATGTGATCCTTGAAAACATTGAGCTGTGCTATATGGAAGGAGCTACCAGTTTTGGTAACGGAATAAAAGTATCAACGTTGGATGAAACGGGCGGCCGCGGGGTAATGATTTACGACAAGTTATCAGCTCACCTGGCTTACTTTTTGGCCTGGTACAAGCACCGGCATTGCCTGATTAAGGAGCTTGAATCTAAAATTACGGCCTATGCTGAATCTGTAAAAAGCAGCCGGGGAAGTATAGGAGCCTATTCATTTATTCGCAATTGCAGGCAAATCCTGAATGTGAAATTTGGACCCCATAGCCAGGTTATGGGACCTACGCGCCTTCAAAACGGATCGGTGAACAGTAACGAATTTGCACCCGTAAAGCTTGGGGCAGGAATCCTGGCTGAGAATTTTATTGTTTCCTCAGGAGCTGAAGTATCCGATGGTGTGATTATCTCCAATTGTTTTATCGGTCAGGGATGTATACTTGGAAAACAATATTCAGCGGAAAACTCACTTTTCTTTGCCAATTGCCAGGGTTTCCTTGGTGAGGCATGTTCGGTATTCGGAGGGCCATATACTGTTTCGCATCATAAATCAACCTTGCTCATTGCCGGGATGTTTTCTTTCTGTAATGCCGGTAGCGGCTCGAATCAAAGCAACCATATGTATAAACTGGGCCCTATCCACCATGGGATTGTGGAACGGGGGTCAAAAACGACTTCTGATTCATACGTGCTATGGCCTGCAAAGATCGGAGCTTTTACGTTGGTCATGGGGCGACATTATAAAAATACGGATACCTCTGATCTTCCTTTTTCTTACCTGATCGAAAACAAGGACGACAGCTGGATAGCCCCCGGTATCAATCTTAGAAGTGTAGGAACCATACGCGACGTATTGAAATGGCCTAAACGTGACCGGCGTACGGATCCAGAGAAGTTAGATTGCATTAATTTCAATCTTCTAAGCCCCTTTACCATTCAGAAGATGCAAAAAGGGTTGGATATTCTGAACAGTTTAAAAGATATATCTGGTGAAACGACTGAAGTTTTCGCATACCGCAATACCCTAATCAGCCGAAGAGCGCTTGAAAAAGGAATTGATCTGTACCAGAAGGCGATTTATAAATTTCTTGGCAATTCCATTATTTCCAGAATTGAAAAGTGTAATGTTCAGACATGGGCTGAACTTCAGGATTGCCTGAAGCCCCATCATGCCATTGGCAAGGGGGAATGGAGTGACCTGGCTGGTTTGATTGCCCCTAAAGCTGAAATCAGTAGATTGATCAAAAAGATTGAAAAGAGA
>JACMKG010000013.1 GCA_014380255.1 Prolixibacteraceae bacterium
TATTAAACATCGCCTTAAAGGGATCAATGTTGATGGCCTGCCCATTAACCCAGTCAAAGCCTGCCGGACTGTTCATCCAGGCATTGGCAGCAACTACAAATATCCCTGAAATAACACCGGCTATTCCAACTACGACGCCTGAAAGCAGATGCACCCGGTCACTCACTCTGTTTCTTCCATATAGATAGATCCCTAATGCTATCGCTTCCAGGAAAAAAGCTGTTCCTTCCCAGGAAAAAGGCATTCCGAAAATCGGTCCGGCATGCTCCATAAAGGTGGGCCAAAGCAGTCCAAGTTCAAATGATAAGACCGTACCTGATACAGCTCCCACGGCAAAAAATATAGCCACTCCCCTTGCCCAGGCCTTTGCCAGATCCAGATATACCTTCTGCCTGGTTTTAATCCATTTCCATTCAGCTACAACCATGAGCCAGGGCATGGTCATCCCGATACAGGCAAATACAATGTGAAATACAAAAGACACAGTCATTTGCAATCGTGCAGCCAGAAGATCTTCCATTGATTATTTAGTTTTTCTATTCGTGTTAAAAATACCTGATGAATCGAATATTGTAACATTTCGGTTTCAGGTTACGAATACAACAATGGAGGAAGTAAATAGTTAATGAGTTGACAGTTTATATGCATTCGTTGTTTAAAACAACGGGCTTAATATCATTTAATCAGCTTGTTTTCCAATTTAACACCTGAAAAGAATTGTATAAGCATAATCAAATTTAGTATTCACTCTATAAATCAATTTGTTATGAAAACACATTATCATCCTATATATCCTGATTATTATGAGATATTTTCACAAGAACAGGAAAAGGAATTCAGTAAGGTATTTTATTTTGGAGATGACAACAACGTAGAAGAAGCAAAAGGTAAAATCAACGGGCTTGTCAACGGAGGTTCAATAGGCGAATTTCTCATATTTGATTCCAGGGATGAGGTTCGCATCGATCGCATAATCACAATCAATGGGATACCAGGGCCGGCCTATGATGAATACGATGCCTATGCTTTGGCGTGTCTTAACTGCAATGTGCCATCTGATTAAACTTAAAGTTTTTGATTGTGACTAGTCATTCATTACTATTCGTTATATTTGCTTTGAAAGTGCTCAAAGTGAATACCCTGTAGGCTCTTGTCTCCCAACCCTGTTTTGGGTGACGGTGATAGCAACCTCTCCTGTAGAATTGATGTACATGGCAATAAGCAGGCACTGAGAGCTTATTGTAAATGTCCAATTATTTAATGGATTGATATGCACAAACCGCTGATCAGCTTTACCGCTACCTATACCGACCAATATCAGTTGACGATGTCGCAGGTATATTTCCTGAAAGGACAGAAAGATAGCCATGTTGTTTTTGATTATTTCTTTCGTAGTCTGCCATTTAATGGTGGATATGTATTGTTTGCCGGTCTGGAAGATCTGCTTGATACCCTTGAAACGCTGCATTTTGATCATATAGACCTTGACTTTCTAAAGGAAAAAGGATTTCATCCCGAATTTATAGAATACCTCAAAGATTTTCGTTTTAAGGGCACCATCTACAGCTCGCTTGAAGGGGATATCATATTTCCAACAAGACCTGTATTACAGGTTGAAGGCAATCCTATTGAAGCCCAAATCATTGAAACGATACTGCTCAATATACTAAACTTTCAATCCTTGATTGCCACAAAAGCCAGCAGGATGAAGCAAGCTGCCGGAAATCACCAGCTAATTGATTTTGGATTGCGCAGGGCTCAAGGTCCCGGCGGTTATTATGCAAGCCGGGCTGCTGTGATCGGAGGTTTTGATGCTACTAGCAATGTCCGCGCAGGCCTTGATTTCGGCATTCCAGTAGCAGGCACCATGGCTCATTCGTATATAGAAAGTTACGATGATGAATATACCGCTTTCGCTGATTTTGCAGAAGTACATCCCGACAATTGCGTATTGCTGGTCGATACTTATGATACCCTTAAGAGTGGTTTGCCTAACTCTATTCGGGTTGCAAAGGAAATGGAACAAAAAGGGCATCGTTTGAAAGGTATCCGGATTGATAGCGGTGATCTGGCCTATCTAACCAAAGCGAGCAGGAAAATGCTGGATGATGCCGGCCTTCTTTATGTGGATATTGCAGTGTCGAACCAGCTGGATGAGTACATTATAAAAAGCCTTCGAGAACAAGATGCGCAGATTAATGTGTTTGGCGTAGGAACTAGCCTTGTAACCGGACATCCGGATGCTGCTCTTGACGGGGTTTATAAATTGGCATATGCCCATGGTAAACCACGAATCAAGCTATCGGAGAATATAAGCAAAATCACCTTGCCACACCGTAAACAGGTATTCAGGATGCTTGATACGAATGGGCACTTTATTGGAAGCGATGTTGTTACCTTAAAAGATGAGATGGCCGTTGATGTCATGCATCATCCCATGTTTCCAGATAAATCGCTTGCCATCGGGCAGTATAAAAAAGAACCGCTGCTTATAAAAGTGATGGAAAATGGCGTTCGTCTGACTAAAAAACAGCCGCTGACAGAAATAGCCAGTTATAGCCAGGAGCGTTTAAAACGCTTGCCCGAAGAATACAAACGTTTCAACTATCCGCATATCTATAAGGTAGGCTTAAGTACCCAACTCTTAAATGAGCGGGATCGACTTATACAGGAACATAAAATGTAAGCTCATGAAAACACTTATCATTATTGATGTTCAAAATGACTTTATTCCAGGTGGTAGCCTTGAAATTACCAATGGAGATAGGATAATACCAATAATAAATGAGTTGCAGGAGCAGTTTGATTTGGTGGTAGCCACTCAGGACTGGCATCCTCAGGAGCACATGAGTTTTGCTTCCAATCACAGTGATAAAAAGCCATTCGAGAAAGCAGTCGTCCAAGGAATGGAAGAAACGCTCTGGCCCAACCATTGTGTGCAGGGTACCCGTGGTGCTGAGTTTCATCCTGAGCTGCAGACCAACCGGATTGCAGCAATCTTCAGAAAAGGAATGGATCCAAAGGTGGATAGCTACAGCGGTTTCTACGACAACCATCATAAAATAAGTACAGGCCTTTCTGGTTACCTGAGGGAAAAAGGTGTTACCAAGATACACTTCTGTGGTCTTGCGGCCGACATCTGTGTTTATTTTACCATCAAGGATGCCATCAGTGAAGGTTTCTCTGCCATTTTAATAGAAGATGCCTCTCAGCCCCTTAACATGAAGGATTTTGAAAGCATTAAGAAATGGCTGATTGCTAAAGGAGTAAAGATAAAGAATAGTCAGGATATTCTTAAGAAGAAAAAAGATGGTCCTATTTTATAAAGCCAAGCTCTAAGTATGCGATCAAGCGAAATGTTGTGAAAGCTGAGGCTAGAAGAAGTGGTGAGTGATCACTCGTCGATCTTTCAGGCAGTCAATTCGTTTAATAAAGGCAGAAAGACACTCCTTCAGTCCTTCAATCCTTCAATCCATCAGCCTAGTAAATCAGATTTAACTCTACAGGTTGACTGCAGGATCCTGAAAAAAGGGTGAAAGAGCATGCCATTAACAACAAAAAAGTCCCGCAACAGGCGGGACTTAAAACTTGAAATCTTATTACAATATCAGTTAAGACAACTTAACGTTTACTGCATTTAATCCTTTTTTACCTTCTTCCAATTCAAATGTTACCTCGTCATTCTCACGGATGCTATCTTTTAGTCCTGTTGAATGTACAAAATATTCTTTTGATGAATTTGCGTCTTTAATAAATCCAAAGCCTTTTGACTCATTAAAAAATTTTACTGTTCCGTTATTCATAATATTAATTTTTTTATATTAGTGCAATTTAAGGCAAATAATTGATATAAACCATCTATTTTCAATAAACTTTTGAAAATCTGATAATAAAGGATTTAATTGACTACATTTGCGCTTTAATATTCGTGAAAAGTTACCCGTCTATTTTAAGACACACCTATTTCAGCGCACAATCGGAATCAGATATATAAACCATCGTAACATTGGTTTTAAGGTTCACTAAAGGATATCTATTAATTTATTGAAAGGGAAATATTTATGTATGATAAGAAGCCGAATACTTATACCTCACCTGATCTGTCGAAGATGCAGGCCGTAGTAATTGATATTAAGACCATCATTTATATTGCACTTGATGCTGATCCTAAGCTAGCTAGGAGTACTTACCTGTCACGTGTTGGTATGAAAAAGCTGTAAAGGCATCAACGAATTATAAGAAGGAAGCGAAATTCATGAGCATGTAAAATCTCAGAATTTCGCTTCCTCTTTTTTGCTAAATAGTAGTACTTTCCCTTTTTACTATCTTCTGCCATTCGCTTTGATCAAGGGATTAAGCGCCTTTGCACAACCTAAAATTTGGTTGCTTAGTGTCATAATTTAAAAGTATCTTAGCGACAGAAAAACTTTTACTATGTCGTTGATTGGTCCTGAAAATCACCTGGTACTTTTTGCCGTAATTGTGGGTGCAGCCGCCCTTGGAATATGGTCGGAACATAAAAAATGGTTGGGACAGGTGTCCGGTATCCTGGTTACGATGATTATCATGTCGGTTTTATCCATGACTGGAGTAGTTCCGGTAGCCTCCAATCCCAAGTTAAAGGTTGATGTTTACGAATTGATATTCCGTTATTTTATTCCGTTATCTATTCCCATGATGCTCATGGGATCCAATATTACACGCATCATCCGGGAAGGAGGAAAACTACTGGTTGCCTTTTTGGTAGGTGCTCTTGGAGTGATTATCGGGAGTTTTATTGCCTTTTACCTGATTGACCTTGGCGAGGATTCTGGAAATGTAGCAGGTGTCATCTCAGCTACTTTGATTGGGGGAAGTATGAATTTTATTGCCACAGGCGAAATACTAAATTTCAGTACCCATCCGCTGTTTTCAGCAACTATTGCAGTAGATAACTTTGCTGCCAATGCCTATATCCTGTTGATGTTTGCTGTTCCTTCCATGACGTTTTTAGCCCGGTTCTTTGTAAAGCCGAAAGTTGAAAATCTGGAAGAGAAAGAGAGACTTGCTGATGAGGTCACCTACCCAATTACCATGGAACGTATCGCCCTCGCAGTTCTGATAGCAGCTGTTGTTGCGAGTGCAGGTAGCCTTTTGTCAGATTTAATACAAAGAGTTTACGCTACCCGCATGAGTATGAGCATTCTGATTATCACCGTTTTGGCAGTATTAATGGCCAACCTGTTTCCTAAACAGCTTAAGAAGATTGAAGACACGGCCTTTGCAATCGGGCTATGGATGATGTATATTTTTCTAGCCGCCATCGGCGCTTCAACCAATCTGGCTGATATGCTGCAAGTAGGGCCTGCCGTCCTTGGCTTTTACCTGATTATCATGTTTTTTCATTTTATATTTCTTATATCACTGGCCAAGTTATTTAAGTTTGATGTCTATGAAGTGATTATTTCATCATCGGCCAACATTATGGGCCCCTCGGTAGCAGCGCCCATGGCAGCTTCTCTGGGACAGAAAAAGCTAATCACACCGGCTATCCTTGTCGGCATATTGGGTTATGTGATTGGAACCTTTATCGGGGTTTCAATTGCTATGACATTGAGTTGAAAAGCATTAAATAATGTTAGTTGCCGGTTTCAAGAAGGCGGCAAATTGAATGGACAGTATGCAATAGCAAAAAGCTACCGGTTGCAAGCGGCTGGCAAGAAATGCTTCGATTAGGAAGTCTTTAAAGCGAAAGCCGCATAAGTTTTGGTAGCTGCTGACAGCTTAAATTAGTTAAATCAACACGACTCCCGGGCTTATTCGCGATGCTTCATTTTTGTATTTCACTTTAGGATATCCAATAAGAAGTGAAGCATAAACCGCATGATTGTTGGGAATGCCAAATTCTTTATTTTCCTTGTTTTTCTTGCCCATCGCTTTAACTATAAAACCATTAAAACATGTGCCTAGTCCAAGTGTGCTGGCATAGATGGAAGTATAGGTTGCCCAAATGTAGGCATCTGCTTCAAGCATTCCAACTTTGGAAACAGGGCCATGAAACA
>JACMKG010000474.1 GCA_014380255.1 Prolixibacteraceae bacterium
GGAACCACCAACCGGTATAAGACATCCTATGGTATTGAATACACCATGAACGTTACCAATCCGGTACGTATCAAGGTTCGTGAAGAAAAACTTCGTATTATGAAAGATTTTATGAAGACTTCACAGAAAGCCAAAATCATGTACTCATCGAAATATGCACGCAGTTCGAACTACTACAAATACAGTATTGGCCAAAACACCGGACTGGATAACCTGAATGTAATCGAGAAGAAAAAAGAACTGGAGACCGAATTTACGCAATGGGTAAACGTCCATGAAGAGCGCAAAGCCAAATACAGCCAGGCTCTTCCCCTGATTGCCAATTCATACAAAAACCTGTCAGACGAAACGGCCATGGAATACATGATGGAATCGATGGTTCGTGGTCCTGAGATCTTTTATTTTGCGTACCGTATGCGTCCGCTTTACGATGTATTAACAAGCGATAAAGGATCCGAGCACCTGGCCATGGCTACTGAAAGGGTTAAGGATGGTCTTGACCTGTTTTTCAAGGATTACGATGCCGTGACCGATCAAAAGATTGCTGCCTCACTGTTCCGCATCTATCAGGAAAATGTTGCACCCCAATATCACCCGCCTTTTTTCAAGGAAGTGAAAGCCAAATACAACAACGACTTTGATAAATACACCCAGAGGTTATATGAAAAATCCATCTTCGGGACTCAGGAGAAATTGGTTGCATTCTTTGAAAAGCCATCCAGCAAAGTGCTTGCAAAAGATCCTATCTTCCAGGCTGCACTTGAAATTTTCAGAATGATGGATGTTATTTCTGATGAAACCTCTACTACCACCACCGACCTTGCAAAGGGAAACAGGCTTTTTGTGGGTGGATTGATGGAAATGAAAACGGATAAGACATTTTATCCCGATGCCAATTCAAGCATGCGTTTAACCTATGGAACCGTGGGCGGCTATGTGCCACGCGATGGAGTTAAATATGACTATTTTACCACCTTGCGCGGATACATTGAAAAAGAAATTCCGGGAGATGATGAATTTGATGTTCCTGTCAAGTTGAAACAATTGTATGAGTCAAAAGATTTTGGCCACTATGCCGACGAGGATGGAACCCTGCACACGTGCTTTACGACCAACAACGACATTACGGGCGGAAACTCGGGAAGTCCGGTAATTAATGCAAACGGAGAACTGATCGGCGTTGCTTTCGACGGTAACTGGGAAGCAATGAGCGGCGACCTAGCCTTTGAAAACGAACTGCAGAAATGCATCAATGTCGACATTCGTTTTGTGCTGTGGACCATTGACAAAATGGCTGGTGCACAAAATCTAATTGATGAGATGACCATCGTAAAATAATATTTGATTTTTATTATCCCTGAAAGACCCGTAATATTGCGGGTCTTTCTTTTTTACAGCATCTATTTTGAATATTACAATTTACACCGATGGCGCTGCACGTGGAAACCCTGGTCCTGGAGGCTATGGCGCTGTGCTTCTTTCGGGACAGTTCAGAAAAGAATTGTCCGAAGGTTTTGAACTCACTACCAATAACCGCATGGAACTGCTTGCCGTGATTGTAGCCCTGGAAACACTGAAGGTTGAAAACTCACAGGTAACCATCTATTCAGACTCTAAGTATGTGGTTGAAGCCGTTGAAAAAGGCTGGGTATGGAACTGGATGAAGAACCGTTTTAAAGGAAAAAAGAATGAAGACCTGTGGCTTCGTTTCCTGAAGATCTACCCGAAGCATCAGGTAAAGTTTATCTGGATCAAGGGACACAACAACATTCCGGAAAATGAACGGTGCGACCAGCTGGCTGTGGCAGCTTCCTGGCAACCCAACCTGAAAAAAGATACAGGTTATCTTTTAAGCCGCGAACAATAAAGAGAACCATTCAAATCAAAAACAATTACTTTTGCCGATAAATATTACGCTGAATGAAGTTGCTGTATAATCTCTCTATTTTTATTTATTCGATACTGATCAGGCTGAGCGCTCCTTTCAACCTGAAGGCAAGTCAGATACAAAAAGGACGCCGGCGTGTATTTGATGAACTGCCTACTCATATCAATCATGAACGACCTGTCATCTGGGTTCATTGCGCCTCGCTGGGCGAATTTGAACAGGGCCGTCCTTTAATTGAAGCCATCAAAAAACAATATCCAGCTTACCAGGTATTCCTCACCTTTTTCTCCCCTTCGGGCTATGAAATAAGGAAGAATTACGAGCTGGCCGATTATATCTATTACCTGCCTGCCGATACTAAACGCAACGCACGCAAACTGATTGAACTGATCAACCCTGAAATCGTGTTCTTTGTCAAATACGAATTCTGGTTCCACTATATCCAGGAACTAAAGAAAAGAAACATCCCTCTGTATATCGTTTCGGCCATATTCCGCAGCAATCAGCTATTCTTTAAAAACTCGCCTTGGGGAAAATGGTATCGCAACATGTTGTTTGGGGTCAAACACTTCTTTGTACAGGATGAAAAGTCGGTTGAGTTACTAAGCCGTATTGGCTTGAAAAATGTAACCAAAACCGGTGATACGCGCTTTGACCGTGTGGCCGACATAGCACGCAACGCTAAGGATATTCCCCTGGTTGAAGCATTTAAAGGCTCACATCAACTGGTCGTGGCAGGCAGTACCTGGAAACCCGATGAAGAGTTGCTAGCAGAGTATATCCATTCCCATCCGGAGACTAAGTTTGTGATCGCTCCCCATGAAACCAAACGTATAAACATCGATCGGTTGATAAATCTGTTGAAAACCTCTGTGGTGTGCTATACAGAAGCCACACAGGGAACTGTAGAAAACAAACAAGTGTTAATTATTGATACAATTGGTTTGCTTTCATCGGTTTACAGATATGCCGACTTAGCCTACATTGGGGGAGGATTCGGGGTTGGAATCCATAATACTCTGGAAGCAGCCATATTTGAGATGCCCATTGTCTTCGGGCCTAATTACCTAAAGTTCAACGAAGCCACCACGATGGTTGAAATGGAAGTGGCTTTCCCGGTTACCAATTACCCGCAATTAAAAACAATAATGGAAACTTTACTGGCCGATCCGGCAAAAAGAGATGCGATTGCCAAAAAATGCAATACCTTTACAGCCCGGAATATTGGTGCCACTCAAACCATCATCGGGTTAATTTTCAACAAGAGCCTTTAACGAGCCGCTCCGCATTACTTTTAATCTTCATTTTATTGTAAAATGCTTTCTTACAGCTCTCTGATGAGCTTAAATCAAAAATAATTTCTTTTGATGAGTTTAATTTTTTGTAAACTTTTTTAACTTTTTTAATTGCTACTTTGTTGTGTGTCAATATACTAACATGTAGAAGTTGATAACTTTTAAAAAATAAACAACTATTTTGTATTCCATTTTCTCTTTCAAACGTATATCTTGCAGAGGAAAACAAAGCCCATAAAAAGGCTGGTTTTAGAGCACGTTCCCAAATGATTAGCCATTATTAAAGTTCAAACTTCAGGTTATGACAGTTAAAAATATAGCAGTGGAACCCCAAAAGGGTCAAAAAACTTACTCCCAGGAAGACGCTTACAAAGCGTCTCAGAAATATTTTAAGGGAGACGACCTTGCAGCAAGGGTCTGGGTAAACAAGTACGCGTTGAAGGATTCGTTCGGCAATCTTTACGAGCTGACACCTGATGATATGCACCGACGCCTGGCATCAGAAATTGCCAGAATCGAAAAACACTATCAGAATCCGATGACCGAAGACGAGATTTTCGCTCTTCTCAAAGATTTTAAATACATTGTTCCCCAAGGAGGACCAATGACTGGCATCGGCAACGAATACCAGATCGCTTCCCTGTCCAATTGCTTTGTGATCGGTAACGAAGGAAATTCCGATTCCTATGGCGGTATCTTAAAAGTTGATCAGGAGCAGGTTCAACTGATGAAACGCCGCGGTGGTGTGGGTCATGACCTGTCGCATATCAGGCCCAAAGGATCTCCGGTTAAAAACTCAGCACTCACTTCTACCGGCATTGTGCCTTTCATGGAACGTTATTCCAATTCAACGCGCGAGGTAGCACAGGATGGCCGTCGCGGCGCATTGATGCTTTCTGTTTCCATCAAGCACCCCGATGCCGAATCGTTCATCGACGCCAAACTGGAACAGGGCAAGGTAACCGGAGCCAATGTATCGGTAAAGATTCACGATGACTTTATGCAGGCCGTTGAGCTGGGAGAAAAATACC
>JACMKG010000475.1 GCA_014380255.1 Prolixibacteraceae bacterium
ATGACCGATGATCAGCAAATATTAGAAAGCCTGAAGGACCCTTCTACCAAGGAGATTGCTTTTAGGCATCTGATTTCCAAATACAAGGAAAGGCTGTATTGGCACATTCGCAAAATGGTATTGAATCATGATGATGCCGATGATGTTCTGCAAAACTCGATGATCAAGATATGGAATGGACTGGACACCTTCAGGGCTGAATCGAGCTTGTTCACCTGGCTGTACCGCATTGCAACCAATGAATCCATCACCTTTTTAAACCAGCGTAAGCGCCGAATGGCGACCAGCTTGAACGAGGAAAACGAATACCTGGTCGAAAACCTGGAGAGCGATCCCTATTTCGATGGCGATGAATGGCAATTACTGCTTCAAAAGGCTATTGCCATTTTACCTGACAAGCAACGACTGGTGTTCAACATGAAGTATTTTGATGAAATAAAATACGAAGATATGGCTGTCATACTTGACACTTCGGTGGGTGCATTAAAAGCATCGTATTTTCATGCTGTGAGAAAAGTGGAAGAATATGTAAAAACGCATGAATCGAGCATCGGAGGCTAGTTAGAAATTACAGCAAGGCCAGAGTAAAAGAATACTGGGTAATTATCTGGCTATGAAATAATGATACTGATTAAACCATTTGAATTTAAAGTTGTCAAAGCAATATATAACAGAAAATAATGTACGAAGAAGATAACATAGAGTCTGAATTCCTGAAACGGCCAAAAAAGAATCCGTTTCGTACGCCTGACAATTACTTTGATTCAATGGAAGACAGGGTTATGCGTACCATACAGCATGAAGAAAAGACAAAAAATTCTTCAAGCGCGGGGAAAGTATACAGGTTATTAAAGCCCGTATTAGGACTTGCGGCAAGCTTTGCGTTGGTTTTTGTACTTGTTTATTATCCCATTAAATACTTTTCATCCGACAAACTGGTTAAAACACAATCAACGGATACTGTGACCACTGAAACAAATGATTTTTATTCAATCGTGATTTCTGCAGTTGATGAAAATTCATTGGTTGATGCGCTATCAAAAGAAGAAACAACCATGCAGGAAGAAATAAACGCGGATGAACTGATAGCTTATCTTTCTTCGGATATGAATGATATTGAAATATATTCTGAAATTCAAAATTAACTTACTATGAAAAATCTCTATACGGCTATCATTTTGATAGTCTTTTTCTTCAATGTAAATGCGCAGGAAAGAAGAGGCGGGAATCCTGAAATGTTTGAGAAAATCAAAGCAGAGAAGATATCTTTCTTTACCAGCAAGCTTGACCTTACACCTTCCGAGGCCCAGGCATTCTGGCCCGTTTACAATGAATTTGAAAAGAAAAGATTTGATATACAACGACAGATTCACCGCTTTGAACGTATGCCCGCAGAGGAATTGGCTAAACTGGATGATTCGGAAATTGATAAACTCACGACCAACTATATCAGTTCATTTGAACAGGAAGCACAGCTTTTAAAAGAATACAACAAGCAGTTTTTAAAAATACTGCCAAAGAAAAAAGTATTACTGATGTACCGCACTGAAAATGAATTCAGGTTCCATCTCATCAGGGAATTCAAAAGAGGTGATGGTCAAAAAAGAGATTAAAAAAAAGCCGGGAGAACCGGCTTTTTTATTTATTTACTTGAAATCTTATCTAAACACAATTCGAACTTCCTCTGCGAGTACATGAGGCGTTAGATAAAATTCACCTCATTATCACTTACCTATTATAATTTGTAATTACCCATTTCCAGAAACTCAATGGTTTTATTGATATCCACGTACATCAGGGTATCCTTATCGACGAAAGAAACTACCTTCCTATAGTTCTCCAAAAAACGTTCAAGATATGGTGACGATTTTGCAGGGCGCCGGAACTCCATGGCCTGGGCTGCATTGTATAACTCGATGGCCAGGATGCTATAGATATTGACAGCCACTTTCAGCGCTTTGGTGGCAGCATTGCCGCCCATGCTCACATGATCTTCCTGCTCGTTGGATGAAGGAATGGAATCAACCGAAGCTGGCGTGCTGAGCTGCTTGTTTTGACTTACTATGGATGCAGCAGCATACTGGGGGATCATAAACCCTGAATTCAACCCAGGAGCAGCTACCAGAAAGGTAGGAAGCTGACGGTCGCCCGAGATCAGCCGATAGGTTCGCCGTTCGGAGATACTTCCTATTTCGGATAAGGCTATAGCCAGGAAATCCAAAGACAAAGCCAAGGGCTCACCGTGAAAGTTGCCCCCCGATATGATCAGATCATCATCCGGGAAAACGGTCGGGTTATCGGTCACCGAGTTGATTTCCGTTTCAACCACTCCGGCCACATAATTCACCGCATCTCTTACCGCACCGTGCACCTGGGGGATGCACCGAAACGAATAAGGATCCTGCACATGCCCCTTTTTACGGCTGATCAGTTCACTGCCTTCAAGCAGATACCTAAAGTTTGCAGCCGTCTTTATTTGCCCATTATGAGGCCTTATTTGCTGCACCTGTGCCATGAAAGGTTCAAGCAATCCGTCAAAGCTATCCAATGAAAGGGCCCCGATAATATCGGCATAATCGAGCAGTCGGAAGGCTTTAAGCAAGGTATAGACGCCATGGGCACTCATAAATTGAGTCCCGTTTAAAAGGGCCAGCCCTTCTTTTGCCTGAAGCCGAAGAGGCTCCCAGCCCATTTGCGGCAGCACCTCCGAGGCAAGCTTCCTGATTCCCCGATGGTTTACTTCCCCTAAGCCCAGTAAGGGCAGAAAAAGCTTTGCCAGTGGGGCCAAATCGCCGCTGGCACCCAATGAGCCCTGTTCACAGACAATGGGCAAAATATCGTTGTTGTATAAATCCAGGATTCGCTGAACGGTGATCAGCTGAACAGCCGAATTTCCTTTGGCAAGTGCATGAGCTTTGAGCAAAAGCATCAAACGGACAATATCCTGAGGTATTTCAGGGCCCAGGTTGCAGGCATGTGAGATCACCAGGTTCTCCTGCAGTTTACTTAAATCATCTTTCGAAACCTCGATGTTGCACAGAGCGCCAAAACCCGTGTTGATACCATACAAAGGCCCGTCGGTTTCACTTATTTTCCGGTCCAGATAAGCCTTACTCTTTTGAATGAGCCGAACAGATTCTTCTGAAAGAACGAGCATTCTCTGCTGTTCCAGTATCTGCTCAATAACCGGATAGGTAAGCCTTTCAGGAGATATACAATGAATTTGTCTTTCCATGATTGTTCTTCTTTTTGGAGTTCGATTAGTACTACTATTCCAATAAAAAAATATCCAATAACCAATATCCAAAGTCATGCTCATCGAGTGCTGGACTTTGAACTTTAAACTTTGAACTTTAAACTACCAGGTGGAAAGAAGAATTCAGGGGCAACGGATGTCACCCCCTATAATTTTGGATAAACGATATTCTTTTCGAAGAAGGGTCATTTCCTGAAATTTCCAGAAAATAACACAAAAAGATCATCTTATGAAAGGATTTTTATCAGTTCTTCTGAATTAACCAATTGCTGATCACCGGAAAGCATATTCTTCAAATTGATCTTTCCTTGTGCCAGTTCCTCTTCTCCCACGATGGCAACAAAAGGAATGTTCTTGTTATTGGCCCAGGTCATCTGTTTTTTCATTTTGCTCTGATCAGGAAAAATTTCAGCATTGATACCCGCTTTACGAACTTTGGCAAGTACTGGAAGACAGAATGCTTCTTCGGCAACCCCCAAATTGACAAATAACAGTTTGGTAGAATCAACCGTAGCTGTAGGGAACAATTGCAATTGAGTGAGCACATCATAGATACGGTCGGCACCAAAAGAGATGCCCACCCCTGAAACGTCCGGCATACCAAAGATGCCGGTCAGGTCGTCATAGCGGCCTCCTCCGCAGATACTACCCATAGCTACATCTTTGGCCTTCACCTCAAAAATAGCCCCTGTATAGTAGTTTAATCCGCGTGCCAGTGTCAAATCCAATTCCACTTCCGTAGTTAATTCAAAGGCAGAAAGGTAGGAAAACAATGTACGAACTTCAGAAATTCCCTTGAGACCAATTTCCGAGCTGCCGATGGCCTCTTCCAGCTGTGAAAGTTTTTCGGATACTGAACCCGAGAGATGCAGGATGGGCTGCAATTTATCGACAGCCGATTGTGGAATTCCTTTTTGAATCAGCTCCTCGTTCACCTTCTCAAGACCAATCTTATCCAGTTTATCGATCGCTACGGTAATATCCACGATCCGGTCCTTCTCCCCTATCACTTCAGCGATTCCTGCCAGAATTTTGCGGTTGTTAATCTTTACTACCGTTGCAATTTTCAACTTGGTAAAAACGGCATCTACAATCTGTACCAGTTCCATTTCATTGACCAAAGAATCGCTTCCAACGATATCCACATCGCATTGATAGAACTCACGGTAACGGCCTTTCTGGGGGCGATCGGCACGCCATACGGGCTGTATCTGATAGCGTTTAAAAGGAAAGGAAATATCATTTCGGTATTGGACCACAAAGCGGGCAAAAGGCACCGTCAGGTCATAACGCAGCCCTTTTTCTGAGATCCGGTTAGT
This sequence comes from Prolixibacteraceae bacterium, assembly GCA_014380255.1. Next base: position 4,576 of record JACMKG010000475.1, read on the forward strand.
CAGACGCGGACTGTTGCGTTCAAGCAGTTCAGCATCGGTCAAGCTGCCTGCAAAATCACCCGAATTG
>JACMKG010000476.1 GCA_014380255.1 Prolixibacteraceae bacterium
ATGAAAATAGTTATGATGGGAAAAACAAGAGCCATAGCAAGCCCCGATTTATCTCTAAAATATCGTTTAATATCACTTTTTACAAAAATCAAAAAAATGTTCATGATTCATCTCCATTCTGTTGTTATCAACGACTCTTGGCGGCTATTGAAGTGCTTGGACATTACTCTTCACCTGTATCCCGTAGAGATTTCCCCGTTAAATTAAGGAAGACATCTTCGAGGGAAGTCTTTTCTGGGTCACTTGAAATAAGGCTGCAAAGCTCAGTTTTAGTACCAATCGCGACTAAATTTCCATTATCCATAATACCGATACGGTTGCACAGCGCTTCAACTTCTTCCATGTAATGACTGGTGTAAATAACAGTAGTCCCTTCTTGATTCAATGTGCGGATACTGCTTAGGATATGATTTCGTGACTGCGGATCGATGCCTACCGTAGGTTCATCAAAAATTAAAAGTTCGGGTTCGTGAGCAATGGAGCATGCAATGTTCAATCTTCTTTTCATCCCTCCAGAAAAGGTTTTGGGATAGTTCTCTTTATATTCAGTCAGCCCAGTAAATTCAAGGGATTTTTTGATGGCATCTTTTAATGTCTGTCCTTTTAAGCCATAGAGACCTGCAAAAAGTTCGAGATTTTCCCAGGCTTTCAAATCATAATGAACTGCTAATTCCTGTGGTACAAGCCCTAGTCTAGGCTTGATTTTATTTTGTTCCTTTTGTACATCGTAACCAAATACCTGAATATTGCCTTCTGTAATAGGTGTAAGCCCACTTATCATATTAATTGTCGTGCTTTTTCCTGCCCCGTTCGGCCCTAATAGGCCAAAGATCTCACCTTTTTCAATAGTTAAAGAAAGTGAATTTACCACAGCTTTCTGATTATATTTTTTTGTTACTTTATCGAGTTTAATCACTGTACTCATTGGTTGGCCTCCTTTTATATTTTAGATTTAATAGTTGATATTCATAGTTATATAGCTTGCGTTAATAACTATAAGATCCCAAATCATTAATTCAACCTATATAACGAGAAGAATTAACTCTTTACTTTTCTAAGACCGTTTAAACTTCAGAGCTCATGTTTGTAAAAACTGGAAGGATATCCTTCCCTGCAATCATTATAGTACTTACATTGTAATCCAATAAGTGAATAAGGTAACAAATACAACATGACTTTAGTCATAAAAGTTGAGCTTTGCCTAAATAATGAATGATAAACCTTTGCCATCCTGAAAAAAAGATGAATCAAAAATGATTCAAGCATTCTCACAAAATCGATGATATTGAGTACTATCCCTTCGACCGAATGCATTGATTCGATATCCTCGTTTGAATATGAATAATATTACATATCTCTTAAACAAACGTTAATATCTAGATGTTTATAAGAATAGATTATATCTAAGGATGTGATAACATGGTCGAATTACTGAAAATTACAGCCATTGGGCTGGTTTCAGGAATGCTTGGAACAAGCATAGGTGGACTTGCCGCTTTTTTTGTTCGCAATGTTAAAAATAGAACTCTAAGCTTTATACTGGAGTTTTCAGCAGGTTTAATGACTGCAGTTGTGTGTTTTGAATTGATTCCAGAGGCATTTAGGTTGGGAGGACAATCCCTATCCATGATTGGACTGGGAATTGGCGTTTGCTCATTGATTTTAATTGAGGATTTTGTTAAGAAAGTGGAATCCATGAGAACTTCACCTAGATCAGGGCTCCTTCGGGCAGGGGTACTGATGGCAATTGGCATAGCACTTCACAACTTTCCAGAAGGCTTTGCTGTGGGTGCAGGATTTCAATCCTCTATAACTTTGGGTGTAACTTTAACTGCAGTAATAATGATTCATGATATTCCAGAAGGAATGGCCATTGCTGTACCCCTTAAGGCCGCTGGGGTTAGGCCTATAAAGGCTTTTATTGTGACGGCGCTCTCGGGAATCCCCATGGGTATTGGGGCGTTTTGTGGAGCATTATTAGGCGAGGTATCGCCTTTATTCATATCAATTTGTCTTGGTTTTGCAGGAGGTGCAATGTTGTATGTGGTGTATGCAGAATTAGTACCTGAGTCAAAAAGGCTATATTACGGCAGATTTTCATCA
>JACMKG010000477.1 GCA_014380255.1 Prolixibacteraceae bacterium
ATCATAAATAATAACTACTTTCATCCATTCTAAAAAATCAACATGATGAGCATTGAAAGTATTACTGAAGCTGATTCTTTACACAACGACCTTGAAAAGAAATCGGTAAAAGAACTTTTATTAAGCATTCATGAAGAAGACAAAAAAGTAGTTCCTGCTGTTTTCAATGTCCTGCCACAGGTTGAAAAGCTGGTCGAACAGGTTTACCTGCGCATGAAAAAAGGCGGGAGGTTATTTTATATTGGCTCCGGTACCAGCGGAAGGCTTGGCATACTGGATGCCTCGGAAATACCCCCTACGTTCGGGATTACCCACGACCTGGTGATTGGCATTATTGCTGGTGGTGATACGGCCATTCGCAAAGCTGTTGAAATGGCCGAAGATGATGAAGAGCAAGGTTGGAAAGACCTGGAAAAATATCAACCTACGGAATTGGATACCGTTGTGGGAATTGCTGCTTCAGGCCGCACCCCTTATGTAATTGGAACGGTAAAAAAAGCCCGCAGCGAAGGTTTGCTCACTGCCTGCATTGTCAATAACAAAGGCAGCATTCTGGCCGACTGTGTGGACATTGCCATTGAAGCAATCGTGGGGCCGGAATTTGTAACCGGGAGCACCCGTATGAAATCGGGCACCTCTCAAAAGCTTATTTTAAACATGATCAGCACCTCGCTCATGATCAAGCTTGGAAGGGTGAAAGGCAACAAAATGGTGAATATGCAGCTTACCAACCAGAAACTCATTAACCGGGGTACCCGCATGATCATGAATGAAATGGGCTATGACGAGGCCACCGCCAAACGATTGCTGCTGCTTCATGGGTCGGTAAATGGGGTGCTGGATGCTGAGAAGACTTCAGAATAAATATGAATAATCATGCATTTTAAAAGTTTCAGAGGTTAGAATATTGTCAAAGACACTATATAGTTAGGCATTTTAGGGAAACTTCTATATTAAGAAAAGCGTATGAATAGGCTAATCCAATGCTATGAATTTGAGCATTGCTGCCAACATATTTACTTTTGCAGAAGTTTACTTAGATATAACAATGGTGTTATAGGAATTATTGTTAAGATATAAAAGCTCAAAATATGGAAGATAGGTACAAAAGCTTCGGATTTGAAATTACAACAGACCCTTCATTTCAAAATAAACGATATGGTGTTACTCCGGAATTGGAAAAGCTGTTAGGAACACTGGCTGTTGAATGTCAAACTCGTAAAGATCAGAAGATAATCGACAAGCTTACCCATCTGATAATTCAATACCCAGGGGTACCGATGTTGAAAAATTACTTGTCTGTAACTTATAATTTACAGGGTAACATTCAAAAGGCCAGGGAAATAAATCAATGGATCTTAGCTGAACATCCCGATTATTTGTTTGCCAAGCTGAACTACGCCCATACATGTATTGAGGAGGGAACATTGGATAAAGTTCCTGAGATACTTGGTGAGGCCATGGAGATTAAGCAACTGTACCCCGAGAGAGAAGTTTTTCACCTGGGAGAGGTCATGTCATATCTGAACCTAGCTGTGCGATATTTTTCAGCTATAGAAAACCTGGAACTGGCGGAGAACAGACTGGCCCTTATGGGAAAAATCGACCCTCATTATAAGGACACTAAAAATGCGGAATCCTATGTAAGGTTCTTGCGCCTAAAAAAGGCAACAGAACGCTATGAAAAAGAATCAAAAATGCGAATTACACCCACACTAGTCAAACCGGATCAGGATACCTCTCAAAAGGATGCGCCTGTTTTTAATCATCCGGAAATTGAAAACCTTTATCTCTACGGATTAAGAATTCCGCATGAATTACTACACGACCTGCTGGCATTACCCCGTACAACCCTCATTGCTGATCTTGAAATGGTTGTTAAGGATTCGATCAGGCGATTTGAATATTTTGCCGATTTGGAGTATGCGGAAGAAACTCACAATTTTCTGCTCCATGCTCTATTCTTGCTAAAAGAGTTAAATGCCACAGAAAGCTTACCAGTCGTATTTTCAGCATTATCTATGGATGAGGAATACCTGGAAATGACGCTGGGCGATCATTTAACAGACAACGTATGGCAATGTATGTTTCAATTAGGAATCAATCAATTGGATACCCTGAAGGCTTTTTTACTTACCCCCGGGATATATACATTTAGCAAGACAGCTGCCTCTGAAGCACTTTCTCAAATAGCGCTTCATCATCCTGAAAAGCGGGAAGAGATTGTGGCAATTTATAAAGATCTGTTTATTCAATTTGCAGAAGCTTCGGAGGATGACAACCTGATTGATTCAGAGTTTTTAGGACTGGCTATCAGTGAAACTATCGACAGTCGGTTGACAGAATTATTGCCAGAGATTAAAGTTTTGTTTGATAATGGTTATGTGGCACTTGGAATTTCAGGTGAGTATAGTGAGGTGGAAGAAGAATTAAGCACCCCGCCTAAATTCAATCAGCGGAAAGAGTTGTTGAGTATTTTTGAAATCTATGATAAAGTTGTGAAAACCTGGTCTGGGTATAACGAAGATAAAGATTTTTCGCCCATCCTTAAAAATGATAACAAAGTTTTACCACACATCTTTGACCAAGATAAATATGATTTGCCAAAAAGCGGTTATTTGTCTCCCGAACCCATTAAGACAGATAAGATTGAAAGAAATGCCCCTTGTCCATGCGGAAGTGGAAAGAAATATAAGAAATGTTGTGGAAGCTAATCACAGCAAATAAAAGGAACTCTTTCTCTTATCATTCTAAAAGCCTCTGTTTCTTAGGCTTTTAGAATGATCAACACCTCACTTATAATCAAACTTGGAAGGGTGAAAGGTAACAAGATGGAGAACATGCAGCTTACCAACCTCAAACTCATTAACCGTGGTACCCGCATGATCATGAATGAATTGGGCTACGATGAAGCCACCGCCAAACGATTGCTGCTGCACTGCTCGGTAAATGAGGTGCTGATGGCAGAGAAAGAAGAATAGCGTTTTCACGGAATAACATATACCCGGAGAACAAGCAAATAAATACAAAGAAAAACAAGGCAAAAGTTAAAAGACTAGGCAAAAGTCAAAAGAAAAAAGGAATTAAGGAGAAGAGCATCAGTCTGTCAATCCATCTATCCTTTCGTTCAGCCTTTTCGAATCCAAATAAAATAAAAAAAGCCTCATTTTACTGAAGCTTTTTTTGAAGATATGAGTGTATCCGTATCCCCATTATTTTTTGCCCGTGTAATATTTCAATGCTTCAGGCATAAATTTTTCCAGGTTTCGAATACGCGTTTGATTGGAAGGGTGAGTGCTTAAAAACTCTGGCTGGCCAGCACCTCCTGATTTAGCCATTCGTTCCCAGAAAGGAACCGCTTCGCGCGGATCATACCCTGCCATGGCGGCAAAGATTAATCCATATTCATCAGCTTCTGTTTCCTGTTTACGAGAGAAAGGAAGCAAAGCTCCTACCTGGCTTCCCACACCGTAGGCAGTTAAAAAAATATTTTGCGTTTCTGCTGGTTTTTGTGCCAGTGCAACCTGAAGAGCAGCACCGCCCAATTGCTGAACCATACCCTGGCTCATTCGTTCGTTACCATGGGTAGCGATGGCATGGGCAATCTCATGGCCCACCACAATAGCAAGGGCTGTTTCTGTTTGAGTGATAGGAAGTAATCCGGTATAAACCACCACTTTTCCACCAGGCATACACCAGGCGTTGGCGTCTTTGCTTTCAACAGTATTGAATTCCCATTTATAACCTTCCAGAATATCTCCTCTACCTTGGTCTGTAAAGAATTTTGTAATGGCACTGGCAATACGTCCACCCACGCGGTCAACCAGGGCAGCATCCTTGTTGCTTGCAGGTAATGCCTTATTTTCAGTTAAAAATGCCTGATATTGATTGGTGGCCATTAACTGCAATTCGGATTCGGAGACTAAACTCAATTGTTTGCGACCTGTTACCGCATTCGTGGCGCATCCTCCCAATAAGCCTGCGATAATTACTGCAAATAATATGTTTTTCATGACATTAAAATTTTATGAATTATTTTTTTTACCTAATACTGCGAATATACAACTATTAACCATAAATTTCTTATATAAATTTTAAAAAAGGTTACATGATTATATAATTAATATTCGCTTTTTAGTAAAAAGCAATTATCATACCATCTCATAGACGATCATTGAAATGAAGGATTGAAGGATTGGGGAGCTGATAAAAAGGGAGGAATATTGAATTGAAAATCGAGGAATAATTCTACAGGTTTGGGTTTAACACTACTAACTTTATTTGCTTCTTCTGAATTAGGTATTTGCCGTGCGGATCACAAAGTCTCCGGAAACCCGCTACACTCAGCTTGACAGGCCGATATGTATACAAACAAAAAGAGCCTCAATTTCTTGAAGCTCTTTCGCGGTGCGGACGGGACTCGAACCCGCGACCCTCGGCGTGACAGGCCGATATTCTAACCGACTGAACTACCGCACCATTTATTTTTGTCTTGAAATCTGACTCGGTTAAAATCAGATAATTTTTTCAAGGCTTACAACACTTATTTAAAGAACAATCCTTTCGAAATCCGTTTCTGAAAAGGCTTTGCAAATATAGCCTTTCTTTTTTTCCTTGCAATAGGGGTAAATCAAAAAAACAAACTTTTATTTTTTCCCTTCAAATAAGGTGGTAATCTACTCATACTAAAGGCTCTTTTTCAAGATCATCAGACAAAACGAAATTGCATTTATCGATTTTCTTCTCTCCACTCCACCGGTAAGCCACCAATTTGCCCGTCCGTGTGACGCATGAATCGACGCAAACAAGGTTTTCAGCCATAATTCCACAGCATTCCTTTAGGCAATAGTGGCCAAAAAACACAATGGGGGCCTCTTTGGGATAAGGCTTTCTTTCGGGAATTATTTCCTTGGGAATGGTATAGGCCGGTAGATCAAACCTGCTTTCCAACGATACATCCTTAAAGGTTTTCCCTTCGGCAGTATCCCACCACTTCATACGGAAGGAACGGTGCGGCCTGCCTTCATCATCAAAGATCAACAGGTTCTTTGGAATCTGGAAATCGATCCCTTTACAGGTTTGCCAGAATGCTTCAGAGAATTTTGTTCCATTCAGGGCAATCTCTCTCAGGTTGACTTTCGAAAGCTTGGAACCCGAAACATTGTCTTTGATGAGCTGAATGTTTTCATCATCCCAGCAGGCATGAATAACCCGTATATCACCAAAATCCAAAAACATAGGCAGTTTTCTTAGCCATTTCAAATAGCTTTTAAGTTCCTCTTTATAGGGTGCAAATTCTTCCAGGGTCTGGTTAATCTGCAACTGGTACTTGGGAATGCGCTTTTTATAGTATTTACCTTCGGTATCCCGCAGGTAATAAAGTACGGCATACATTTCATGGTTTCCCAGGATGGCAAACGCAGAACCGCTGTCAACCATCTTGCGTACCATACTGAGCGTTTCCCTGATCTTCGGTCCCCGATTGATGATATCACCAACAAAAACAGCCTTACGTGAAGCATGGGCGTAACTTTCCCCCTTAGGTTGATAGCCCAACTTGTTGAGTAAGCTTTTCAACTGATCGGCATGACCGTGAACATCTCCTATTATATCGTACATAGAAAAATTGCCCGAATGGTTTTATTCGGGCAATTTAATAAAAAAAAACGGTATAAAGGTTTTTTTAATAGGTCTTCACAGTTGGAATTCTACCAGAAATAGATGTAGAACAATGCGCAAGCTAAAACTACACCTAACGAGGCAATTACATCCCACATGTTCCAACTTTTCCGGATTAGCGCCTTGTAGTCGCCTGTAAAAGTGATAAATTCTATTTGTTGAGCTGTTGGTTTTGGAGTGAAAAACGATACTACCACCATCATCACCATGATGAAGGCAAGCAACCATATTTCAAAGATAAGCCAGTTGGTCTGCCAGAACCAGGTGGTCGATTCCCAGAGCCAGCCTGTCAT
>JACMKG010000091.1 GCA_014380255.1 Prolixibacteraceae bacterium
AAATTTATGTATACATAACAATCCATTCATTGAATGGTTGTCGATGGTTCGAAAATAAAATAAAACTGCCACTCAGCAGTTGTATACCGAGTGGCAATCCAATGTCTTTGTAATTATGTAATGTGTCAGATCCTTTCAACAGATTCCGTTAAAAGCCATCCTTTATTGCCATCAGCTAACTTCACTTCCAGCCAATCACCCAGCTTGTCAGTAACTTTAACCTTTATGCCTTCATGCACGACAAACAGGTTGGTTCCTTTCTCCGAAGGCGAACTCTTTACCGTTACCGTTGGCTGCATGACAATGGCATGGTCATGGTTTACCAGCCTGCTTTTCTGCTGGGCAGCAAATGACCAGGTCATCATAGAAAAGGCAAATAGTACACTGGCTGTCCAGAATGCCACCCGCCTCATATCACCTGAATGGGCGAAGAAATACAATCCGGCAAGTACCAGAAACAGGATAAAAGCAATGATGCTGATAAGCGCCCAGGTATCAGTAGTTTGGCTGTTAACCAGTGAATTCCACCATCTGACAATAAATATGCCGGGGAGTTCTTGTATAGCGTCTACTACCCGTTGATTGGCAACCTGCAGGTTGAAGTTAATATCTTCGTCATCGGGAGCAAGCAATTTGGCCCTTTCGTAGTTAAGAATGGACTTTGGAAACTGATTGGTCTTGTAATAGGCGTTCCCTAGATTAAAATACACTTCAGCGGATTCATGGTTAGTTTCCAGTAGCTGGTTATAAACATCAATGGCCTCAGTGAATTTCTCCTGCGTATAGAACTCGTTTGCTTTGCGCAACAGATCCTCCTGTGCAACAAGTGTGGTGACAAACAAGAGGGCAAGTATGGTATTGAATAGTCGTTTCATAGCAAGATGGATTCAGATAATTACTTGATTTGCTTTTCAAAAATACCCATTACTTTGGCTGCACGATCGTACATATCCTGCATGGTTCCGGTATAGGCAGCCGGCGCAAAGCGGGCAAATTCGCAATCGTCAATGAGTCTCATTAGCTCATCGATTACTGCCTGATCAATGCCTCTTTTCTGCAAGCTGGCTGATGCTCTCTCTCGGTTCAGTTCAGCTACCGGAATGGAAAGCTTATCGCTTAGATAGCCCCAGAGCGCTTTAATGACAGATTCGTAGAATTGCTCAGCCTTGTTGTTTTTCATGAAACCTGCAGCCTCCCTGAGCCTTTTTAAGGCTACTTTATTGGCACGCTTGTTTCGCACAAGGGCAATGTTCGCACTCTCTTTTATCTTCTTCCTGTTCACAACAAATACGACGGCAAAGGCAATGAGACTGAGTCCGTAAGCTGAATAAAACCCAACGGTCCCATAAAAAGAACTGCCTTTGGGTTTAAGCTTCACATTGTTCTGCTTTATAAAACGGATATCCTTGCCGATCATCTTCACATCCTGCTTGGAGTATGAATTCATTACCGAGGCATTGGGATCATCGCTTCCTTTTTCAACATTTAATGCAAAGGCCTTTGTGGAGCGGGTTTCGTATTGACGCGTTGCAGGATTAAAATAAACAAACTCTACGGCAGGAATGGTAAAGTTACCGGCAAAGCGTGGAATAAACAGGTATTCAAAGGTCACGGATCCGCTTAGCCCATTGTCATTGGCAACCGTATGCTCCATTGTCTTAGGCTCATAGGATTCGAAATCCTGTGGCAGTTCAACCTTTGGTGGATTGATAAGGGGCAAGTTCCCGCTTCCGTTGACCGTCAGTTTAAGGGTAACGGCTTCATTGGACTTGAGATCAGTCTTATCCAGTTCTCCTGAAAAGCCAAAGCTACCGACAGCTCCTGAAAAGTTGGCAGGCTGATTGGGCAGATCTCTTACGCTCACCGTAATAGGATCGCTTACAACTTTGGCTTTTACAACACGGTAACTGTCGAAAAAGTCGTCAAAGAAACCTTGCTGCTGTCTTACCCTTTGGCGTACCAGACAAGTAATTTCAAAGGGATCTATCTTGATGTTTCCTGTCTGTTGGGGAAAAAGGATCGTTTTCTTGAGGATACCGACCTGGTAGATCTTTCCGTTGTATACCTCCCGGGTGAAATTTATCTGTTGGGGCACATCAATCTCTTTGGTCCAGAATCCTTCATAGGAAGGAAGCTTTACTTCATCAAAACCGTTCAAGGGCACGTTGGGGCTGATATATAATTTAACCGTTGCCCTCATCTGTTCACCTTTCGAAACGTTGTTCTTATCCAATGAAAGACGTACAAAAAGATTGTCCTTGCTGATGTTTCCTACCGGTGTATCATCCTCTGATTTTGATCCTTGTGCGGACGATGATTGCTGTTGCTGCTGAGGCTGTCCTTTGACTACCTGAATTTCCAGGCTGTTTGATTCATACACTTTGCCATCGACCTTGATGGATGCCGGTCGAATGGTAAACTTGCCTTCTTTTTTTGCACGCAGTACAAAAATGTAAGAGAAACTTGTAGACTGGCTTGTCTTGCCATTTATAATTTGAATGCTTGAGCTCTGCGAAGTGGATGGACCCATCAGTACATCGAAGTTTGAAAGGTCAGGCAACTGCAAGTCAGAGCCACTTTCATTGAGCGTGAAACTTAACCTGAATTGATCGCCTACTGCCACAGCTTCAGGTGCTTCCATGGTAAACCTGACATTGTCGGCCATAGCTCCATAACCTATAAACAGCAATATCAGCAGTGAATTAATTATTCTGATCATGGTTTTATGATGGTTTCTTTTTTCAAAAACGTTTCAAAGGTACTCTACAGAATTCCAAGTTCCAAATTTCAAATTCCAAGTTTCCGGTTGCAAGCGCAAAGCATAACCTGGAATTTGAAACTTGAAATTTGGAACTCCCTCTACCAGTCTTTTTCTACATTCTTCGACTGGGCTTTCAAAGCTTGTATCTTTTTTACTTTTTCCTGGGTTTTCTTTTCATTGTTTTCCAAAGCCTGCAACATTTGTTCAGCATTTTGTTTGGATATTTTATTTTGACTTGGCTGTTGTTGCTGGTTTTGCTTCTGTTGATCCTTGTTCTGATCCTTTTTTTGATCCTGGTTCTTTTGCTGATCTTTGTTTTGATCCTTATTCTGGTCCTTATTATCCTTGTTTTGATCTTTCTTCTGATCTTCCTTTTTCTGTTGCTCTTGTTTCTTTTTCAGATTCATGGCATACAGTAAATTATACTTGGTTTCCAGATCCTCAGGATTATTTCTCAGCGCTTCTTTATAGGCGCTAATACTTTCATCCAGTTTATTGCCCATAAGCATCGAATTGCCCATGTTATGCAAAGCCCTGCTTTTCTCTAGCTTATCGGAAGACTTTTCTGCAATTTCCTTAAACTTCTCGGCCGATTCTTCAAATTTGTTTTGTTTATAAAGGGCATCTGCCAAATTGAAATTCCATTTCGTATCTTCGGGTTTCTTCTCAAGGGCCTTCCTGTATTCAATCTCCGCTTTATTAAATTGGACCGTATCAAGTTTGGTCGAATCCTTTGCGGCCGCCTCGTAATATTTATTTCCTTGCCTGACAAACTTGCGTTCGTTCTGCGCGTTAACCGCAAGTGTCAAAGTCATCAGAAATAGAATGTATATTATTCTTGTTTTCATAGGTCTCTATTTTATATCCCCAAATAATTTAATATTCTTCAGGTATTTATTCTTTCGCTCTAATATGACGAAATCAAGTAATAAAAGGATTAGCCCTAATGCGATAAAATATTGAAACTTTTCATCGTAATCAGCATATATCTGAGATTCCATTTCTGTTTTCTCCATTTTATTCACTTCATCAAACAGAGCATTCAGTCCTACCTGGGTATTGCTTGCCCGTAAGTAGAACCCCTTGCCCGACTGGGCGATTTGCTGTAGCATGGGTTCATTCAGCTTGGTAACAATGGTATTGCCTTTGTTGTCTTTTTTATATCCTTTCTGTCCGTTTGAAAAGTCAGGAATCAAGGCCCCCTTGGGCAATCCCATTCCGATGGTATGAACTACAATGCCTTGCTCGGCAGCAGCGGCTGCGGCTCCTGCTGCATCGTCTTCATGATTCTCACCATCTGTAATTACTATTATTACCTTGTTGCCCACAAACTGAGGAGTAAACGATTGTGCAGCCAAATCTATTGCGGCGCCTATAGCAGTTCCTTGCGTGGGAACAATCTGTGGGCTGATGGAATTCAGAAACAGCTTGGCCGATACGTAATCCGAAGTAATGGGCAATTGGGTATAAGCTTCACCCGCAAAAACAATCAGCCCAATTTTGTCGTCACTCAGCTTATCCACCAGCTGCGAGATGGCCCTTTTTGAGCGTTCCAGCCTGTTGGGTTGAATATCTTCTGCCAACATACTGTTGGATACATCAAGGGCGATAATAAGCTCAATTCCTTCTCTTTTAACGGTCTTAAGCTGCGAGCCGAATTGTGGTCTGGCAATACCTGTAATGATGCTTGCCAGGGCGAACAGCAATACTATAAACTTTACGGCCGGACGTGCATTGCTGGCATTGGGCATCAGTACGGCCATGATTTCTCTTTTACCAAATTTCGCCAGCGCCCTTCTGCGCTTAAGTCTCGAATACCAGTAAAAGATTATCAAAGCCGGTATTAGCAGCAATGCATATAAATATTCTGGGTTTGCAAATCTAAACATGTCTTGTCGTATTATGGAATATTCCTGAAAACTGTAACTTTTAGAATCATACTGAGTATGAGCAGCAAGGCACCCATTAAGGCATAATTCAGGTATTCCTCCTGTTCCTTTCTAAATTCCTTTACATCGATCTTTGATTTCTCCAGTTTGTCGATCTCCTGGTAAATTTCTGCCAGTTTATTGTTGTTCGTGGCCCTGAAATATTTCCCGTCAGTAGTGGAGGCAATCTTCTCCAGGGTGACCTCGTCAATGTTTACTTCCACATCGCGCACCTGCACCCCAAAAGGGGTCTGCATGGGGTAGGGGGCCATCCCAATGGTTCCAACACCCACGGTATATACCCGGATGCCAAATGTCTTGGCCAGTTCAGCAGCGGTAACAGGGGCTATCTCTCCCCGGTTGTTTTCACCATCGGTAAGTAAGATGACCACTTTGCTAATGGCATCGCTTTCCTTTAACCGTGAAACTGCGGTTGCCAGTCCGTTACCAATGGCTGTTCCATCTTCAATCATGCCGCTTTCCAACCCTTTAAAAAGGTTAATAACCGTTGCACGGTCTGTGGTAAGGGGGCACTGGGTAAAACTCTCTCCCGCGAAAACAACCAGTCCTATACGGTCATTGGTTCTTCCTGATACAAATTGAATTGCCACATCCTTGGCCGCTTCAATACGGTTGGGCCTGAAATCCATGGCAAGCATCGAGCTTGAAATATCCAATGCAATGACTATGTCGATACCTTTGGTGGTAACTGTTGAACTGCTATTGGATGATTGAGGCCTTGCCAATGCCACGACCAGCATCGATAGACTCAACATCTGAAGAACAAACACACTGTGCCTGAAATAATATTTCCATGTTTTGGGTATGCGCGAAAAACCCATGGTGGATGAAAACTGAATACTTGCTCCTAATCTTTTTCTCTGCCAGATATACCAGGCTATCATGGGTATGATGAGAAGAAGCAAATAGAAAAACTCTGGATTTTTAAAGCTGATTCCGTTCATTTTTTTCTCTCTTATTAAACTGCTACTTCTTCTTCTCCTTTAATCTCTACGGCAGGTTTCTCAGATGTTTTTATTGCTTCCTCCTTCTTTGTCTGATTAACAAAGAAATAGGCATTCATCAGTGTCAGGTTATTGTCATCGGGAAGGGGAGTATATTTTGCAAATTTCACCAAATCAGCTAAACTAAGAATGTGTTGAATTTGATTCAGGGCATTGCTGTCAATTAATTCCTTGTTTTGTTTGAATACTCCGATTGTTTCAGCTGATGTTTGTTCCATAGCCGGAATATTAAACCGCTTCTCGATGTAATTGCGGATGGTATCCGCTACCTCACTGTAATATTGCTTGATCTTTTCCTGCTGCCACAGTTTTTGCTGCTTGATACGGTCAAGTTCACGTAAGGCAACCACATGAGCCGGTTCTTTGGGTTTTTCAGGCTTTACAAACAAAGGCGCATTCTTTTTCTTCCACCTCACGTAATAAAAGATGAAAAACAGGATGGCTCCTATCAGGATGGCTCCTAGAATATAAGGAGTGACCTCCGTTAAGGTGACGGGTGCCGCATAGGGAACTTTGATATCTACCGGCCCTTTGGTGGTATCTATTTTCATCGTTAATACATTCAGATTTAATGCCGCTGTGGCAATAGAATCTTTCATGTCATTGTAATTGGTCTTGAAGGTAAACGCCGGGATTACATGAGAGCCACTGTCGAATGAAGAAATCAATATACTTTGGGTAAGCCTTTCACGTTCCTTATCTTCCAACTGAAAAGTATCAATGGGCAAACGTTTTACCACTTCAATTTTCGAACTGAAGGTATCAGGAATAACAGGAAACTGAATATCCATATCGATCGGCTTTTCAATTTCCAGCATCAGTTTGATCTGATCTCCAATGAGCATATGTGTAGAGTCGATACTGGCTTTTACCTTAACCTGCTGGGCTTCCACTACCTGCAAACTCCCCAGAATAAAAATGTACAGTAGGACGAATAATAGTTTTCGCTTCATTTGATAAATGTTTTTATCCTCTTTTTTTAAACAGGCCAATCAAAGCCCTTACATAGTCGTGATTTGTGCTAATATTCACATAATCAACTCCACTTTTTCTGAAGTTGTTATCCAGCTGTGCCGACAAATCAAACCACCACCGGCGGTAAGCTTCCCTGGCCCTGCTATCTGAACTGTCAACCCAAATGTAGTTATTGGTTTCAGCATCCTTTAGTTTGATCATTCCAATATCGGGAAGCTCTGTTTCACGTTCATCATAGATTCTCAAAGCTACCATATCGTGCCGGTTATTAGCGATCGAAAGGGCATCCTTCAAAGCAGGCTCCTGCTGAATGAAATCGGAAATTACAAATGCCGTACACCGCTTTTTAATGGCGTTGGTCATGTAACGGATAGCTCCCGAAAGATCTGTTCCCCGCGACTGAGGCTCGAAGTCAATTAACTCACTGATGATGCGAAGGATATGGCTCCTCCCTTTTTTAGGGGGAATGAACTTCTCGATCCGGTCAGAGAAGAAGATGACCCCGATTTTATCATTGTTCTGAATGGCGGAGAATGCAAGGATGGCTGAAATTTCGGTAATGATATTCTTTTTTAACTTATCCATTGACCCGAATTCTCGTGATCCGCTGACGTCTATCAGCAACATCACCGTCAGCTCGCGCTCTTCTTCATAGATCTTTACAAAAGGCTTGTTATAACGCGCCGTTACATTCCAGTCGATATTCCGAATATCGTCCCCGAACTGATACTCCCGAACTTCGCTAAAAGCCATTCCTCGTCCCTTGAAAGCACTGTGATACTCACCCGCAAAGATGTTGCGGCTAAGTCCACGTGTCTTTATTTCTATTTTTCGGACCCTTTTTATTAGTTCGCTCGTTTCCAAAACAACTTAGTTTAAATTCAAACTTTAATTTTAAATAGTACAACTTCCATTCTCCATTCCCGTCTTAGCCTTACCTTCCGCCTTTGTACTTTTCACTTTTGCCTGTGTACTTTTTCCTTTTTCCCTTTTCCTTTTTCCTTTTTCCTTCCCTAAGGCACTTCAACCGAATTCAATATTTCAGCAATGATTTCTTCTGAAGTAATGTTATTCGCTTCGGCCTCATAGCTTAACCCAATACGGTGACGCATCACATCGGGGCATACCGCACGAACGTCTTCAGGAATTACATAGCCACGACGTTTGATAAAGGCATAGGCCTTGGCAGCCTGTGCAAGGCTTATACTGGCACGGGGTGAACCTCCGTAAGAGATCATATCCACATATTTATCCAATTTATAAGCTTTTGGATCACGGGTGGCAAATACAATGTCCACAATGTATTTTTGAATCTTCTCATCCATATACACATCCTTGACCACCTCACGGGCATTCAAGATATCAGAAGTGCGAACCACCTTGGAGGCTGTCGGGAATTGTTTCAATAAATTCTGCTGGATAATCAATCTTTCTTCGTCTTTTGTGGGATAGTTGATTACCACCTTCAGCATGAAACGGTCAACCTGAGCCTCTGGCAGCGGATAAGTTCCTTCCTGCTCAATGGGGTTTTGTGTGGCCATTACCAAAAACGGCTCTTCCAGGTGGTAGGTGTGTTCCCCGATGGTAATATGATGTTCCTGCATGGCTTCAAGTAAGGCTGACTGCACTTTCGCGGGTGCCCTGTTGATCTCATCCGCCAAAACGAAATTGGTAAAGATCGGCCCTTTCTTAACGACAAACTCTTCGTTTTTCTGACTGTAGATCATTGTTCCCACCAAGTCGGCAGGCAACAGGTCAGGGGTAAACTGAATACGGGCAAACTTAGCATCTATACTGGTTGCCAGTGTGTTGATGGCCAAGGTTTTTGCCAGTCCGGGAACCCCTTCCAACAGAATATGTCCTCCAGCCAATAGCCCTACCAAAAGGCTCTCTACCAAATGTTTCTGTCCAACAATAACTTTGTTCATCTCCATGCTGATGATGTCGACAAATGAACTTTCTCTCTGAATTCTTTCGTTTAATTCGCGGATATCAACTGCTTGATTCATATTTTAAATTATAAGGATTAATTGCTTGTTTTTTGAGTACACGAAAATAGGTGTTAGCAACATGAAAAAGGATAAATTTACGTTAAATTTTGTTAAGCTATACTTCTCCATAAAGGCTGTAAAAGTTAATAAAAGAACTTACTTTTAACAAAATATCCAACCCTTTTTTACATTTGCAACAAAAAACAATCCATTGACTCAAAGATATTTCATAGAATTGGCCTATAAAGGAACTAAATTCCACGGCTGGCAGGTGCAACCCAATGCGGTCTCGGTGCAGGAATGCCTGGAAAAAGCATTAAGTACCATAACGCGTGAAACCCTTGCTGTTACAGGGGCAGGCAGAACCGACACAGGCGTCCATGCCTCCTATTTTGTGGCTCATTTCGATTCCTTAAAACCCAATCTTGATCATCCTGATTTTGCCCATAAGCTGAATAGCTTTCTCAAAGAGGATATAGTCATTTTTAAGATTAGTAAAGTCAATTCAGAGGTACATGCGCGCTTTGATGCTCTTTCCAGAACGTATCATTACCACATGAACCTGGTAAAAGATCCTTTTTCTGTCGAGACTTCGTGGTATTTTTATCGCCAGCCGGATGTGGAATTGATGAATAAAGCCTGTAAACTTTTATTTAACTATGTTGATTTTACAAGTTTCAGTAAGCTGCATACCGATGTAAAAACTAACAACTGTAAAATCATGCAGGCCGAATGGATGCAACAGGGCGATAAGCTTGTTTTTGTGGTGAAGGCCGACCGGTTCCTTCGCAACATGGTGCGCGCCATCGTGGGCACTTTGCTGGAGGTCGGGTTTGGTAAAATGAACCTGGAGGAATTTCAAGCGGTCATCGAACGAAAGGACCGCGGGGCTGCCGGACTGTCGGTACCGGCCCACGGCTTGTTTTTAACCGATATTGAATACCCTGAATCCATCTTCCAGCGAACGATTCTTAATCTATAATAACCACATAGACACATAGAACACATAGTCAAAATAAAATACTACTCATTCATTTATTAAAATCTATGTGTTCTATGTGTCTATGTGGTTCCTCAATTAAAATATATCAATCTGTCGATATCTACCAAATCCTAACAATCATGCTGTCGGGCCTCCACATCTTGTCGCCTTCTTTTACGCCAAAAGCCTTGTAGAACTCGGGCATGTTGGAAAGTGTTCCGATAACGCGGTATTTGGCTGGCGAATGTTCATCACTGCGCACCTGGTTGGCTATCGCCTCGGGCCGCTGGTTCACCATCCATGCCAGGGCATAGCCCAGGAAGAAGCGCTGATCGGGTGAAAGGTCTGCGATCACCTGATTTTCCCGATATTGTTTGGTCTTTTTGAAAGCTTCATAGCCCATGATAATACCCCCTAAATCGGCAATGTTTTCCCCTTGCGTAAGCTCCCCGTTGATGTGAAGGCTGTCGACCGGGATATACCGATTGAACTGTTCAACAATCATCTTGGTCTTGCTGTAGAATTTGATGCTGTCTTCCTTGGTCCACCAGTTGTTCAGGTTCCCCTGAGCATCAAATTTGCTTCCCTGGTCGTCAAAGCCATGCGTAATTTCATGGGCAAAAGTTGAACCGCCAATAATGGCATACAGGATGGCATCATCAGCCAGCACACGCTCATAACCCGGTACGATGATGTTGCTTCCAGGAATCACCAGTTCATTGTTGGACGGATTGTAATACGCATTATAGGTTTGTGGCTGTATTTCCCATTCGGTGCGGTCGACAGGCTTTCCATATTTTGAAATCATATAGCCAAAATGCCACATATTGGCATTTACCGCATTGTCGGCATAGGAAGTTCTACTGATTTCAAGTTTGCTCAGATCTTTCCACTTGTCGGGATAACCCACTTTCATGATCATGGAACCCAGCTTTGCCAAGGCCTTTTCCTTGGTGGCATCGCTCATCCAGTCCAGGTTTTTAATCCTTTCGCCAAACACCGTTTTCACGGCATTCCCTATTTCCAGAAGCTTTTCTTTGGTGCCTGCCGGGAGATATTCATTGACATATACCTGCCCGATTAATTCACCCAGATAAGCATCGTTTTGCTCAACCACTCTTTTCCATCTCGGCTTAGGCTGTTCGATGCCCCTGATGGTTTGCGAATAAAAGCTGAACATCTCCATGTAGGTGGCATCATCTACATAGCTGGCCATACCCCTTGTGAAATGGTATTTCAGGTAATTCTTCCAATCATCCAACCCAAACGTTTTTAGGCTTTCATTTAAGCCTTTTATATAATCAGGTTGACCTACAATCACACTATCCAGGTTCGGCAATCCTGTTTCCTGCGCAAAGACTTTCCAGTCGATATTGGGAGCAAGTTCTGAAAGTTGCTTAAACGATAACTTGGTGTAATTCTTATGCGGATCGCGGGTATCTTCTTTTTTACGGGACGACAAGGCCAGAGCCGTCTCCAGCTTCATAACCCTTGAAGCCGCTTGCTGTGCCCGGGTGGAATCATACTTCAATATCCTGAATGTATTTTCAAGGTGTTGTTCAAATTTCTTCCTTACCTGAACGGTGCGTGCATCGTTGTCTACATAATAGGACCGGTCGGGAAGACTTAACCCTCCCTGCCATACTTGCACGGCGTTTTTGCTGCTGATTTTGCTGTCTTGCCAAACACCGAAAATAAACATGGGCGCTCCTGAACTGCGGTGAACAAATGAAGCCATCGAGGCCAATGTGCTGTAATCGTGGATGGCATCAATCTGATCCAGGTATTTTTGAATGGATGAAATGCCTGCTTTATTTAACTGAACGCTATCCATGCCCGTGAAATAGAAATCGCCTATTTTCTGCTTGTTGCTTCCCTGCTCCTGATTGACTTCAGCGGCCGACGACTTGCATATCTTAAGTATCTGCGAATTAATGGTATCCTGTATTACCTGCCATATCCCGGCACTTTGCTCACTGGGGGCTATGGGGTTTTCCTTGAACCACCGGCCGTTGGCATACAGAAAGAAATCATCGCCCGGGTTAACGGTCGAGTCAATATGACTGGCCAGCGCGTCTTTTACTTCACTCTTTTTCGAAGGCTGGCATGAAAAGAAGACTCCTAAAAGAATCAAAAGCCCGGAGAATATAAGAAACTGTCTCATAGTATTCAATTTGTATGATAATCATTACCAGCCTGTTGATAGGAGCTTGGTAAGGAAAATTAGGATTCGTTATTCATTACAAGATAGTTATTTCTAAGATTAAAAAACAGTTTTATAACATAAATTTAGCAGGCTAATATTGATCGTTTTATTTTTTTAATTATGTTTTGATTCGTAGCTTTAACAAATAATGCTTTGTGTGAATGAATGATAAAACCGCAACTAATAACCTACTGTTATGAATGATTTTCTAAGTAATTACCTTATTTCGGTTGAGAAGAAGAACACTGTCAGAACCCAAAGGCCCGGTCCGGTGGTGACCATCTCGCGTGAATGTGGATGTTCTGCCAATCGTATCGCTACCAAGCTTTCAAAGATTCTTACCGGTTACAACTATCTTTCAGATACCAAAACGGATGTCGAATGGAAATGGGTGAGCAAGGAAGTCATTGAAATGGCAGCCCTTGAATTGGAAACGCATCCAAACACCATTAAGAATGTGTTTTTGGGTGAAGCCAAACAAAGTATCCATGAGGTAACTACCGCCTTTTCCAACTCAAAGGTTTATGATGCCGACGACCAGCATGTCATTGATACGGTTAAATCCATCATCCGAAGCATAGCCGAAGATGGCCATTATATCATCGTGGGGCGAGCTGCCAGCGTTATTGCACAGGACATCCCCCAGCGCCTGAGCATTAAGCTGCAGGCTCCTTTGGAATGGCGCATCAACCGCATTATGCAGATCAGTAACCTCTCCTGGAACGATGCCCAGGACTATGTGCTTGAAACGGATCGTCAGCGCAACCTGTTCGTTGAACACTTGGCAGGACGGCAGCTGGATAACAACGACTTTGACCTGATCTTTAACTACTCTACCATGCTCGATGACCATATCGTGGATGTGGTAATCAACGTGTTGAAAAACAAAAAGATCATCCCAATGGCCGAAGCGGAATAGGAATCTAAATAAGTATAACTAGCATAAAGATAAACACATAGGCACATAGTACACATAGGATAATTTTTAACGATGTGTCATCTGCCCCGAACCACTCAGAGTGTGTTTTAAAAACAGATACCCATGAAATGTT
>JACMKG010000478.1 GCA_014380255.1 Prolixibacteraceae bacterium
ATGAATAAAATAAATCTCTATTTTTGCCATCCAAATAAGCATTTTGGCTGCGTAGCTCAATTGAATAGAGCATCTGACTACGGATCAGAAGGTTTTAGAAGTTCTTTTATGCAGAATGTTTTTAAATGGCTCTGTAGCTCAATTGAATAGAGCACTTGACTACGGATCAAGAGGTTTCAGGTTTGAATCCTGACAGGGTCACTGATTTTCAATTAGTTGCAAAGAGATTGATTTGGTAAAACAAGTCAATCTCTTTTCTTTTTTATCGCCTTTTAGTGGCGAATTTTCAAAAGATTTACTTTTTTATCTTGCTTAAATAATTGAGCTTTTTTCAAATTTGCAAACAATTTGCAAACAAAAGGCAGCCAATGATTTGCTCAAACTAATTTGCAAACATTTCCGGGAAAGTGAAAGAACTGATGATACGTAAAGTTAAATAAATAACTAAAGCTATTGGCAATAAAATATCAAAAAAGCCTGACAGGGATTTGCCAGGCTTCACGAGTGAATCTATTTTAGGCTATTTCTTGCCTCAGTCTTTCAAACCGGGAACCAAATTTCACCTGCTCTATTTTATTTTCCTTGATATATTGTTTCACTTCAGCTTTATCAAAATAAACCCGGCCTCTTTGTTTATGAGAAGGCAACCCCCTTTTTATCCAATCGGTTAAAGTTGGCAGTGATACTCTCAGAAACTTTGCAATCTCTTTTCGGTTTAACAGATCTTCCTCGTTTTGCTCATTCTTCAATTCCTTTTTCGTAAATTCCTGAAGAAAATCTTTCACAGCTTCTTTAATCCATCTTTTAAAGTCGTTTTCATTCGGAATAAATAGTGTCTCCATAAAATCATATTTTAAATGTCATATTTTCATTTTCCCACTTAGGATTTCCATCCATTTACAATGGTCGGAAATCCATATCCTATTATTTAACTCAGAACCGACTTATTTGGCTTAACAGTCTTGGAACTTCCCAAACGTTTCTTTTTAAGCAGTCCGCTTCCAGATGAAGCGTAGCTGTCTTTTCCTGATTCGCTAATTTCTGGACTATCCGTTTCTTTTCTTTTTGCCTGCATCTGTTTTTCCAACCAACGGTTTTGCAAAAATCGATACGCCTCATCTACTGATATGCCTGTTTGGGCTTCAAAAAAATAAAACCGCTGGCTTACTTCAGACTTGTTTTTTAAAGGGCTGATATTCCCAAACAACTCCTGGTATGAAATCCCACTCCAATATTTTAGTTTAAGCCCCACGGCAACAACTTTACCATTTTCCGATTTTTCTAACTCCGAAAGACCTTCTATTACCGATTCAACTTTCAGTTCTTTTTCCCAGCTTGTTTTATCTTCCAAATTCAATTGTTTTTTTGTAACAAAATCGAAAGCATTTTTCCAATCAATTTCTATCATTGATTTTTCCAGGTTAGAGGTATTAATGCCATTAATGGCAGCATCAATTAAAGGCGTTTCCTTTTGAAGAATAGCATCATAATACAACAAAACATAAATGTCTTGCTTGATATCCTTTTCAAAAAATAGTTGAAAGCTTAACTTGTCTTTGGCCTTCTCTATTTTTTGAGAAAGGATAAAATTCTCAGGCTTAAAACTGATTCGCTTTAACAATGAATAGCCTGCATTTTCAAAACCTAACGATTGCAACTGTCCCATTAAAGCTGAAATATTTTCGATATTCATTTTGCAATTTTTTAAAATGAAAAATGGGTTCAGGGTTCTGTTAAGATACCCCTAAACCTTTTTTACTGCTTTCCCTTTTCTTAGGTAAAAGCGTTTTATCATTTTTCTTTTCTACCTTTTCTTTTTCCTGCTTAACCTCCTGCTTCAACTCTTTTTTTTTATCATTTCCTAGTTCTTCCTTTACCGCCAGGCTGGCTTCTGTTTTACCAACAGATTGGTATATCTCTATTGTTTCTTTTGCCACCAGCTTCATATTAGAATCATATAGATTTACCTTTTTGAATTGTGGATCGGCTTCAATAAACATTTTATGGCTACTACCATCTTTTTCAATGGTAACGGATTGCACATTTCCTTTTTGAAGTGATTGCATCAAAGCCTTTTCTTTATCTGGTTCTTTCAAATCCGTTATGGGGAATTTCTCAACAGCTGCTTTCAAATCAAAGCCATACTTTTCATGAAATTGTTTTACTTCAAAATTGTTGTTCTTGTCTTTGTTTTCAAAGTCAAGCTTCATCCAGGCTTTATATGGCTGACCTTCTTTTGTTACAAGGTCTTTATGCACTGACCGGCCATCCAATAGATTGAACGCTTCCTTCCCTGTAACTCCTTTGCCTTTATTTAGGTAAAAAGTTTGCTCAGCCTTTTCGTCCTTGCCTTTTTCAAGTGAAGCATGATAGTTGTTAAAGAAGTACATGTCTGAGGAATCAGACTTGCGAAAATTCATTGCTACCTCAAAAGGCTTTTTATTAATCTCTGCCTTATAATGCAATTGAAAATCCGCTTTGCCTTCATTAAGATTCTTCTCTAAATCTGTTTTCAGATTTTCTCCAAAACCCATGTATTTAAGATTATCACTCAAGTACTGAAAATTTTCGTTGTTCATAACGTTTGTTTTTAATTGTGATTTAAATAATGATAACTGTTGTTGTTCTATATGCTCAATTAATGAATCTGTGAAATCGTTGCCTTCATGATTATACAAACCATTTATGTCGGGATTATTGACCATATCTTTTCTTGTATTTTCTGAGTAAGGAAGTTTTGTAAAAATGTCTAAAATGGAATCAAAGTATATGACTTGATATGCATCCCTATCACTTAAATTATCATTTGCAAACTCCTTAGCTTCGTTTTGCAATTTGAAAAAGTGAACATCATCCTTATCTATAAAATAGAGCGACTGGTTATAGGCCATCCAATGCTCACCTTTGGATAAAGCTATATTTACAAGTTCTAATACCTCGTCTGATATGGGATGTTCATTATTCATCTTAAATCAGGCAATGGTATTGCTTTCAAAATATCTTTGTTGTTCAGCTTCATCATCAAATGCCTACCTCCATTCTTTTCCATTATCTGAATACCCATAAACTTTTTATCTGGGATCGTAAATTTGTCCAGGGCTACGACAATAATATTTTGAGTGAAAGATTTAACCTGAGCTATATTACCAGAAACATATAAAGGCTTTAATTCATTTTCCTGCACAGCAGTCCGTTTTCCTTTTTTCTTATCACGGATGTAAAACCGCAGTACTTCAATATCATAATCAATCGTGCTATTGTTTTTAATTCTCAATTGATAATAAATAATGTCGTCTTTTATATAGGTCCCGATAACTGCTGCATCTATATTCCAACTATTGTCTCTTACACCCCACAATGTTCGCCGGTTATCAAGGATGCCGTTGGCATAAGTAGCCATTGTAGCTGTTTTTTTTGCTGGCAAATTGAAAACCCATATTGCAGGTTTTTCTTCGTAGTTAATTACAAAAGTGTAAACACTTCCGTCCTCTGTTACAACGCTAAGGTTTGTTTCAGAAAAGTTTTTTGCAGATGCCTTTACCAATAAAATATTATCCGCTTCTTTTACCTGCTGCACCAGTATATCTTTTGTTCCTCTATCAACGTGCCGTATTGAAAATGGAAATACCAGGCTGGTTGTTTTATCTGTTGAGATACATAAAGCAGAAGTTTGTGCCATTGCCGAAACGAATAACCAGCAACCACAAATCAAACACACTAATCGTTTCATAAAATTTGTTTTAATTGTTTATAATTATTGTTGAATACTCTTATCTCTTAGCAGCACTTTATAACCGGCCTTCACTAATACTTTTACCTGCTTCACTTTTTTACTGAGTAAAGATTTAGCAGCATTTATACCAGTTGCCGCAGCTTGTGCCTTGAATGACGGGTCCATTGAAGTAAGTTCCATTAGCTGTAAACCATTGTCAGCAGATTGCTTGGCTACATCTCTTGAAATAGCACCGGGAATATATATACCGGCGAGGCCATCCATGTCAAAAACTTCCAGTTTAACTGGAAATAGAGAATTGTTGTTGCGGATTGAGTTAATGTTTATTTCAAGTCTTTCATCATTTAATTCAGCAATACCAAAAACAAAATTGCCTTTCTTAACTAATGAGCCATTCAAATAAATATCATTCAGCAGGCGCATTTTTACTACTGCGCCATTTACTAAAGTTTGTGTTTGATGAACTACGGCCTCAACAGTATTTTGCTCTTCTGAATCTGCATCCTCTTCTACACCAAAAAA
Source organism: Prolixibacteraceae bacterium (assembly GCA_014380255.1). Next base: position 4,256 of record JACMKG010000478.1, read on the forward strand.
TTTATTTTCAGCATTCCTTTTACTTTTGCCAGTATCAAGCAAACTGATATTGTTTTTCACAAATTGCTTGGTAATGATAAAAATTTGTTCCTTGCTCTTCAATGACTTTTCTTTGAGTTTTTCCTTTACTCTGTCAGGATGCTGTATGTCCAAAATTTTTTCCAGCGTTCCATTTAATTGCTGCATTTCCGGATCTGCCTCCGGGCTGCCATTCATCTGTTGCATCATATCCTGCAGCCTGTCAACTTCATTTGAAAACTGTTCATTACTATCGTTATTAGTAGCAAGCTGATTAGGATTGCTATTGCCTTGAGTACTATTATCAGGCTGATTAATTTGTTTATTTATCTCATTTATCTTTTGATAAATCCGTTGCTCGTTTGCATCAGCAGTTTTATTGTAAGGGGATTGATTCAACCCACTATACAATGGAGCGGTACTTAGCAAATTTCCAGTATCAGAGATGAGTGTATTTCTTCGGCTGATAATAGAATCTTTATAATAAGGATCGTTACGTAAAAGTTCATCCCGCTTCAAAGAATCAGCATCTGCTTCATTGTAAAATGAAAGCTTGTCTGCATTTTTATCATCTTTTAAATTGGCATCGGGCAGTTGCAGATTTAGCCCCTTGTTATTATCTGCAAGATTGTTTTTCGTCAAGCCTTGTCCTCCACCTAACGCCCAGAATCCCATTGTTACAAATGGAATAATTAGTACCGGCAAGACCAGCATCATTTTCCTTTGCCTTAAAAACTTAGCTGAATGTTTCTCTTTCATAGTTTTATTTTTTTTGTGAATAATATGATTGTTCAATAAGTACAAGGCTGTCAAATAAACCCGGCCTTTCTTTTATAAGATTGGGATGTGTACGCTTATATTCCTGCACTTTTTGAAATTCGTTTTCTGTAATAAGAAAAGCTTTACCCTCTTTATAAATATTTTTAGGAACAGTAATCGATTTAGGCATAATTGCCTTAGTAGTTTCAGGAACTTTAAAAGAATTTACAATTGCAGCAATACTCAGTCCACCAAAAAGGCAACATATCGTGTATAAAAAAATCCATTGCTGCTTTTGTTTCCATTTGTTGGTCAGACTTTCCAAAGTATTTGCAAACCAACGTTGTGATTTTAGTATTCCATTTGCAATACCAGTAGCCGCTTTATCAGGTATGTTTACCTGGCCTTCTTTTCTTTTAAATAGTTTCATCGGTTCTCAGTTTTAATGTCTTTATTTTCCAGCGTTTCCCATCGCTCAATCAAAAAACCATGTGGGTTATGGTCTGAACGGGAAACGTTTCTTAAATAACCCTGTGTAATTAAATTCCGGGTAACAATGCTATTAGGTCTGATTATTCTTTCTGTACCATAACAATGAAAGAAATAAGGCTCCACCTTAATATCTACTGTAATGCTATCAATAGAAATTTGCTGACTTATATTACCTGCAATAATGTTGGAGAAATAACCCGTTTCCTTTAAATTATTGTATTGCTTTTTTGCCGAAGCATCCGCCATATATAAAGCCTTTGAGATATTTTTTTCTATGACTTTATCATCCGGGTCAAGCGTGAAGAAGTAAATATGAAATAAACTGATATGGCTCTTAGCTTCTACTGATACGTTGTCTTTTCTTTTAGAGGCAAAAGCCTCCATAGCCTGATCACCAGCAAGTATGTAAATTTTATCCTGCACCCTTGCAGACAATTCGTAACTTTTATACAATACAAAACCGCATAGTAAAAAGCAACCTGCTACAATAATAAAAGTGAATGTTTTAATATGCCTGAATGCTGAATCGATATTTTTTGTTTCTTTAAACATAGCTTAAGATTTTCCTGATAATTTATCCTTCATGTAACCATTTGATTTATTACCACCACCTTCATTAAAATAGCCGCTGCTTACTCCATTGGAAGCCATACTGCCAGATGTATTTGACTTAGCATTGCCAAATGAATCAGCAACCATACCGGCACCGGACGAAACTGAATTGACAACACTCCGAGAACTGCTGGAGGTGAGGCTTGTAACCTTATAGAGCAGTGTGTTTCCACCACCAGC
>JACMKG010000479.1 GCA_014380255.1 Prolixibacteraceae bacterium
CATATATGAATAAATATAACTTCTTTAAATTTACGTATTTACAATAATAATTTATAATTTTGCTTAGGGAACATTTATATTTAGTGGTCAGATAAAAGATTTAAATCTGGTGAATTATTACTTAGAAAAATAGGGTCCGAAAAGAGAAGAAAAGGTAGAATTGGCCTGACAACTGAATTTGTTCAGCTTGATGGTACCGTTAACCGGGGATATTTTAGTTTATCGTAAACCAAGCCTTTAAAAGCTTCAAAAATAGGATACTATGAAATCCTTTCTCATTATTTGTTTATTCGCCTTTGCTCTTGTTTTTACTGGTTGTGAAAATAACGAACCGGAAACTGCAGTCCTTGTTACTGAAGAAGTTAAAAACTTGACCGCTTTCTCGGCTGAGAGTGGTGGTGAAATTATTGCTGAAGGCCCCTATGAAGTGCTATCTCGTGGCATTTGCTGGAGCAAAATCCAGAATCCTACACTCTCTGATAGTGTGACGGTGGATAACGATGGATTAAGCTCTTTTACAAATAATATACTTTATCTGAACGCAAACCAGACCTATTATGTCAGGGCATTTTTAATTTCCAGCCATGATACCCTGTATGGCAACCAGGTAGAGTTTACCACCCCTGATTATATCCTATTTAATCCGGAGTTGAAATATGGCACTGTAACGGATATTGATGGCAATGAATATAAGACCATTACTATCGGAACGCAGACCTGGATGGCAGAAAACCTGAAGGTTACTCGTTTTAGAAATGGAGAAGCCATTGCCAATGAAACAGATTTAAACAAATGGGGCTCCTTTCAAATTACCACCAGTGCCTGGTGCTGGTATAACAATGATGTTTCAAACAAGCAGGTCTATGGCGCCCTGTACAACTGGTATGCGGCAAGTGACCCACGCAACATAGCCCCGGAAGGCTGGCATGTTTCAAGTGCTGAGGACTGGCAAACACTGGCTCAGTATTTGGGTGGAGGTGAAGGTTATAGTTCTTTCCATCATGCTGATGGGAACAGGTTAAAAGAAACCACTACTGCCCATTGGAGAAGACAGTTGGATTTTAATCGTTTGGCTTCAAATAATACCGGGTTTACAGCCCTTGCAGGGGGTAAGGTAGCCTCTCCACCATCTGGTTTTATGGATCTAGGCCATGGCTGGGCTTATTTCTGGACCAGTACCGGTACCTGGGATGGCTCTACCTGTTGTTACGTGGGTTCATCCATTTCTTTAGATGCTTTACAGCCGAATTGCAGAGGTTTTAATGTGAGATGTGTAAAAGATTAAATAAATTAAGAGTTGTCAGACACAAAACGTCCTTCAGTTTATCTCTGTTGGTAGGAAATCAATTGGCAGAAAAGGCGGCTTTCGTGAAAGACAAGAAATAGGCTTATGGTAAAAATAAAATGGATCGTGCAGGATTACTGGCTCTTGCTGGTATTTTTAACAGGGAAGATGATCCTTCAGTTGATGGTGGTTAACCCCGTTTATGAACTTCACCGTGATGAATTCTTATACCTGGATCAGGCTAAACATTTAGCCGCAGGGTATATTTCCGTACCTCCGCTTACCGCCTGGCTCTCAGCGATCGTATTTGCCCTTGGAGGAGGCGAATACTGGGTAAGGTTCTTCCCTGCCCTGTTTGGCGCCTTGACCATCCTGCTGGCCTGGCTGATGACAGAAGAACTGGGAGGCCGTATTTACTCCAAAATACTGGTATCCTGCGCCTTGCTCTTTTCCATATTTGTTCGCCTGAACATCCTTTATCAGCCCAATGCCTTTGACATCCTGGCCTGGACAGCCGTGTTCTATTTCCTTATTCGCTATCTCCGTACCCAAAAGCCACTCTGGCTGTTCTGTCTTGTGCTTGCCTTTGTCCTGGGCATTTATAACAAATACACCATCGTGTTTCTTCTGGCCGGATTGATGGCCGGCCTGATGCTTACCCCTGAGCGAAAGATACTTCTCCATAAAAACTTCTATCTTGGATTATTCCTTGGCATTATACTCCTGCTTCCCAACGTGCTTTGGCAGATCAACAATGATTTTCCGGTTTTGCATCACATGCAGGCCCTTAAGCGAACACAGCTGGATTATTCCAGTCCCACAGGCTTTCTCACAGATCAGCTGATGTTTGTATCTGGCTCCCTTGTTCTAATACTGGCTTCATTTGTTGGACTTTTCATCTATAAACCTTTTAAAATCTACAGGGTGGTGGGCTTTACGTTTGTGGCGGTCATGCTGATCTTTATAGCGTTGAAAGCCAAGAGCTATTATGCCTTTGGCTTGTACCCCGTGCTGCTGGTTTTTGGAGGGGTGTACCTGGAAGTAGTGATTGCAGAGGCCTGGAAGAAATACGTGATCGGCTTTTTGGTTCTGGCCAACCTTGCTGCCTTTTTCTTTATTTACAACCTGGTATTCCCGGTATGGGCACCTGCAAAGATCATGGCCAATAAAGATAAATTTGAGGACCTGGGCCTGTTGAAATGGAACGATGGAAAGAATCATCACCTTCCCCAGGACTTTGCCGACATGCTGGGCTGGAAGGAAATGGCCGATAAGGCTTATGCGGCTTATCAGATGATTCCGGAGAATGAAAGGGCCCAGACATTGATTTTTTGTGATAACTACGGTCAGGCCGGAGCCCTCAACTATTACAACAGGGGGAGGATGCCTGAAGCTTATTCCTTCAACACCGATTACATTTACTGGATTCCGCGCCTAAAGGAAATTAAAAATGTGCTCTTGGTTGGCGATACTCCTGATGATCGGGAGATAGCCTTGTTCGCTGTATTCAGGCAAACAGGGAAAGTGGAAAATGAATATGCCATTGAGAAGAACACCCCTATTTATCTGCTTACAGGGGCCCGCCCGAACTTTACCGCTTACTTCTATGAAGAGCTGGACAGGCGGAAAGCTGAATTTGATATTTTTTGAGTGAAATTAGTAATGCTGGCCATAAAGATGCAACACATTCATTGGAGAAACAAAAAGCAAAAAATCATTCCTTCACAAGAAACCATTTAATAAGAGGAAGGTCTGTTTAGTTCTTTTTATATTTACAGCACTCAATTACATTGATAGGTAGAAACAAGAGAAAACAATTTAAAATAATCACATCCATGCAGTCACATGAAATAGATTACAAGATTACAGGTCACGATGTTCAGCTGGTAGAAATTGAACTGGACTCAGGGGAAACCGTTATTGCCGAAGCCGGGGCGATGCTTTACATGGAAGATGGCATCAGCTTTGAATCAAAGATGGGCGACGGGTCCAATCCAAGAGCCGGATTCTTTGACAAAGTACTGGCAGCCGGTTCACGCCTGATCACCGGGGAATCGTTATTCATCACCCATTTTACCAACCAGGGCTGGGGAAAGAAACACGTAGCCTTTTCGGCTCCTTATCCGGGAACCATCATTCCCATTAGCTTACCCGAGCACCGCGGTACATTGATCGTTCAGAAAGACGCCTTTTTGTGTGCAGCCCTTGGAACCAAAATATCCATTCGCCTTAACCGTAAATTAGGAGCAGGCTTCTTTGGCGGTGAAGGATTCATTCTCCAGACCCTGCAGGGCGACGGAAAGGCCTTTATCCATGCCGGGGGCACGGTGATCGAACGTCAGTTAAACAACGAGGTGCTCAGGGTGGATACAGGATGCGTGGTAGCCTTTGAGGAATCCATCGACTTCGACATTCAGCAGGCCGGCGGATTGCGATCCATGGTCTTTGGCGGCGAAGGTATCTTTCTGGCAACCCTTCGCGGAACCGGCAGGGTTTGGCTTCAGAGTATGCCTATCCGTAAGCTGGTAGCCCAGTTAAGCTCTTTCGGGCCTAACAGTCGCAAGGAATCAAGCGGAGGATTGCTGAATAATATTTTTGAATAACCAGTTGCATCTTTCCTTGTAAAGAGGGCGTATAAAATAGTCAACAATACGAAGCCTCCGGCTCTGATTGTTCAGTTTTATTCGCCCTCTTTACCATTTACTTGAACCTTTATGAACGCACAACAACTGTTGAATGAAATTCTGCCCATTCTTCATTCTGTAAAAGAAGACCGGGAAAAGCTTGAGAAAATCCTTCAGTTTCTATTGGATGAGATCTACGAGGAGGAGGAAGAGGAGGATGAAATGGAAGTGCCTGAAAAATACCTCAAGGCCGTGAAAGAGATAGCCGGTGGCATTGATGCAGGTTTTATCAGTATCCTCAACATGGATACCCTGGAGGTAGAAGATGTACCACAGGGAATGCTGATGGATCCTGAAGATTATGAGTCTGTCACAGGTATTAGCTTTGAAGAGGCCGATTATCAGCATCCCTATTGGAAAAACACGATAACGTTTGAACCTTTGGACTCGCATGAATCGTTTGATATTATGCGTAGATTTACTGAAAGGCTGAAGGATCAGAAGCTGCAGGCCAAACTAATTTATGCCTTAAACAACCGCAAGCCGTTTGCCCACTTTAAATATCACATCGACAATTCGGATCACCG
>JACMKG010000480.1 GCA_014380255.1 Prolixibacteraceae bacterium
ATCATCTTACCCCCTATTTTCAACTGTTCTATCAGTTTAGGGGGTATTTCCTCAGGAGCAGCTGTAATGATGACACAATCATAAGGAGCATGCTCAGGCCAGCCTTGATAGCCGTCACCTGCCCTTACCACCACATTGTTATAACCCAGTTCTTTTAACAGGCCTGATGCATTGTTAGCCAGCGATTCTATTAATTCAATGGTATAGCAGGTATCTACCAATTGGGAAAGGATGGCCGCCTGATAGCCCGAACCTGTTCCTATTTCCAGCACCCTTTCATCTCCTTTGAGTTTCAACGATTCTGTCATAATAGCCACCACGTAGGGCTGCGAAATGGTTTGCTCCTCACCGATCGACAATGGTCCGTCATGGTAAGCATATTCCCTAATGCTTGGTGGGACAAACAGGTGACGCGGTGTGTTCTCCATCGCCTCAAGGAGTCTTTGGTCTGAAATACCTCTTTTAATCAGTTGCTCTTCAACCATCTTTTCAGCTTTTTTCTTCCACAGAAGTGTATCAGCTGACTGTTCCGAATATCTTTGCTCTCTTGCCATTTTATTTGTTTGATCCCCCTTTTGTGTAGACGACAAGCAGGAAAAAGAAATAATGATCAGCAATAACAAAACATTGAATCGATGAAATGAATAATTCGAACTATGTTTGAGATTTTTCATTTATCCAGACACTTTGGTGTGTCTAAAGTTAATAAAATTCTTTGGGTTGTTGGCTGGAAAAGGCGGCAACAGTTTCAGGTTGAATCAAAACCCAAATAGAATAAATACCGATCGCTGTTCCGAAGGGAAAATTAAATATGGCAAGAACAGATATAATGAGAGTGAGTATCCTTGCCCATTCTTTACGCCTGTAAAGACCGAATCCGGCCACAATGCCGGGAATAGCCACAATGGTAAGAAAGGTTGCAATCACGTTGCCTATGATCCTGAAGACCATTTCTCCCTCAGGCTGATCAATAAAATTTCCAATTAAACTCAAAACCGAATAAGTAAGAACGACCATCAATAAAGTAAAGATACTTAGCCCGATTTGAAGGGCTGCAACAACATTAATGTGCTTTTCCATACTAGTAAACTTTAGAATGTGGGTTAATCAGGATGATAAAATTACATATTATCCAGCACTTCTCTCTCAATGAACTTATTTAACCCACATTGCAGCTATCCATCCATAACAATCTGACATCCTGTATTTTCATTTTTTGAAATTTTGCCAGTGTGCCACACGGATTTTTTTCTGGGCAAGGGGATTTGCGGATATTTTAGCTTGCTGTAAATTTGCAGGACATCGTCGGTTGGCTCGCTGCATTGCCTGATCTGGATAATGTGCCCCTTCGAGCTTTCGACAGTTGTTGTGACCATTTTCTGGGTGTTCATTATCCGGACAATCTCGGTCCAGCTATGGTTGATGCCCTGGAGTTTCAACTGGTAACGGATGGTCGAAACGAGCCAATAGGCAAGCAATCCCAGGTGTAGATGTGCCATTGAGGCATCATCGGTTTTGTGATACACCGGGCGCAGGTCCAAGTCGGTTTTCAGCACCCGGAAGGTATATTCGATTTCGCGTATCAGGTTATAGATCATCCAAAGTGTTTGTTCTTCTTTGCCGTTCAACGATGTGCGCAGAAAGTAGATGCCCGCTTTTTCATCCCTGGTTACCCCTGCTTTCTTATCGAAAACCAGGTTGGTGGCCGTACCTTTGCCATTGTCCTGAACTGTAATGTCATAGTATTGGTGGGTGGAGGAGTATTTTTCTTTCAACCGCCCGATGCGCTCCCATACTTTGTCTGTTTTCTTGGTACCGCCTTTGCTGACAATACCTTTTTGTATGCCACGCAGGCCTTCTTCAAAGCGCTGGGAGAACTGATCGTTCATGCTGTTTTCTTTCTTCGCTTTGGCTTCGCTTCTGACCCAAAGGTAGTTGTCCGTATCGTTTTCAACCCTGACATTGAGCAACTCGATCGGTTGGTTCTTCTTGTCATAGATTTGCACCGGGAGGCTATCGGTATCTGCCTTGTAATGCTTCAGGTTTGAACGGGAAACACACAGATAGTCGTATTTTTCGTCCTTCAGAAATTTAATGTTTGCTTCGGTTGCAATACCGGCATCCATCACAATGATTGGTTTCCCAATGGGGTAATATGCCCTTTGGTTGAGCTTGGTTATCACAGTTTTCAGCGTAGAGCAATCCGATGTGTTGCCTTCGAAGATGTCGGAATACTTCAAAAAACCTTCACTGTTGATAACCACAGCCAATACAATCAGTTTGGCATCGCTGCGTTTTTCTTTGCTGCGCCCAAATTTGGTCAGTCGGCTACTGTTCATCCGGCCTTCAAAATAGGTGTTGGTCAGGTCGTACAAGATGATTTTGTCTTGCAGGTTGAACAGCTCATTGGTACACCTGGACAGGTGATTTTCAAGCCCCGACTTCTCCTGGTACAATTTTTTGGAGATCTCGTACAGCTTGTCTTTGGTTACCTTTTCAATATCATATCCTGTCAGTTCGCATACAGCCGAGTTCTCTTTTATCCAGGATACTGTCTTAAGTTCCGATGCAGGGTAAACGGTCCGGCTGATGATATGGGTTGCCCCAAGGTTAACCTGGTCATCGTCCCAGCCCCTGGATTTTAGATAACTCTCTATTCCCAATTGCCGCAGTGCCTGATAACAAAGCGATTCGGCGCCCAATTCACGGATATTCTTGTTCTTCAGTGTATTGAGCTTTACCGTATCAATATCATCAGCGGCGTCAGAGGCCACATCAACTTTCTTCTTTAGTTTCAGCTGTGCATAGTAATGCTGTGCCAGCTGCTCTATATGTTCCTCTCTGCAACCAAAAAGTGTTGGACGACCTTTGATCAATTCGTTCAGGCGTTCGAGAAAAAGTATTTTATCATCAAATTCATCAAGTTCGAGCAATCGGCCAAGACTCAGCACCATGCGTTGACGGGGAATCCCATGTTCATCACGATAGCTTTCGCTCAACCGAAAGTAGGTATGGGTAGTTTTTTCTGACAGGCAATATTTTCTGATGGCCTTGATGTACATGCGCCAAAGATCAAGCTTAATCAACTAATATCCAAATGATTGGTAGTCCACACAAACGCACTTTTACAAATTCTTAAAAACAGTACTCCTGATTATCAGTAGTTTAAAAATTCAAGGACATCAATATGACCTAAAAAAAATCGATTTTAGTCGTAAATTAGCTGAAATGAACGTTTTGAGCTGCAATGTGGGTTAAATCCATGGAAACTTCTTTTTCATTTTACTCACATAAAATGGCTCCGTTCACTTATCAAAGGGAAATAGGTGCAGAAGGGACATAGCCACTTTTTCATAAGCTTGTTTGTCTTCTGAAATTATCTGTATGGCTAATCTTTTATGAAGTAGACAGGTGTCTGAAAATCACATGCGAGGAATTTTACCTGTTTTGTGTTGCTAACTTAGTTTTAACTTAGTTTTATCCCATTCATACCACAT
>JACMKG010000092.1 GCA_014380255.1 Prolixibacteraceae bacterium
ATTGGTGGTATTCACATTCCTGCAGAAGGGTTTCTTGTCAAGACTGAAGCCCTGTGCAAGCAATACGGAGCGCTTTTAATTTTGGATGAAATTCAATCAGGTTATGGTCGGAGCGGTAAGTTCTTTGCCCATCAGTATACCACTGTCAGACCTGATATTATTACCGTAGCAAAGGGAATGGGCAACGGCTTCCCTGTAGGTGCTGTGCTGATAGCCCCTGAAATTAAACCCTGGCACGGGATGCTGGGCACTACGTTTGGCGGCAACTATCTGGCCTGCGCTGCTAGCCTAGCCGTGCTCGAGATCATGGAACAGGAAAAGCTGGTTGAGAATGCTCTGGAAGTAGGTAATTATATGATTGAAAAACTGAACCAATTACCCGGAATTAAAGAAGTCAGAGGCCTTGGCCTGATGATCGGACTGGAATTTGACACACAAATAAATGACATTCGTCATGTTTTATTAAAAAAACATCATATTTTTACAGGTGTTAGCGGTACAAATACCATCCGGTTACTTTCTCCGTTAACTTTGACAAAAGAACAGGCCGATGTGTTTATGGATGCACTGGCTGAGGTTGTTAAAAGTCAATAAGGTAAAAATGCTGCTGGCTATTAGCAGCTAGCAAAAAATGCTTCGATCATCTTATTATGAATTGAAAGCAGCATTTCTTGCAAGAAGCCAGCAGCCAGAAGCTATTGGCCAGAAGCCAGTAGCCATCAGTTTGAATTAATTTAATTCTGAAAGATTATGATTGACCAGAAGATTACCATCATTGGAGGAGGAAACCTGGGAAGTGCAATCGCTTTAGGCCTGATCAAGTCCAGGCAGATTGACCCATCCATGCTAACGGTTACCCGGCGCAGGTTAAACATGCTGGAAAACCTCCAGGAACAGGGAGTGAAAACTACCAGCGACAATGTGGAAGCTTCCCGTGATGCGGATATTATTATCCTGGCAATCAAACCCTACCAGGTACTGGCAATCATCGACGAAATCAAGCATGTTTTAAAGCCCAATCAGCTGTTAATCTCTCTGGTGGCAGGTGTTGGCCTTGACAAGCTGGAAGAGGCTGCAGGCCCCTTGGTACACGTATTCAGAGCCATGCCCAATACGGCCATTGCCATCCAGGAATCCATGACCTTGATTTCTACCAATGTGAAATCAGATGAACTGCGTAACCTGGTTCTACATATCTTTGATCAGCTCGGACAGGCTCTCATCATTACAGAAGAATTGATGGCTGCTGCTACAGTGCTTGCTTCCTGCGGAATCGCATTTGCCTTGCGTTACATGCGTGCTGCCATGCAAGGCGGCATAGAGATTGGCTTCGGGGCTGAAATGGCTCAGTTCATCACCGCTCAGACCGTCAAAGGGGCTACAGGCCTTATCCTTGAGTCGGGAAGGCATCCAGAACAGGAAATCGATAAGGTAACCACTCCACGCGGGATTACCATCACCGGGTTGAATGAGATGGAGCATAAAGGCTTCAGCTCTTCCCTGATCCAAGGGCTGATAGCATCATTCAACAAGATTGAAAAAGGTTAACAGATAGAAATTGTGAAATCACATCTAAGATATAAAAAGATAACCGTCAAAGTGGGCAGCAATGTACTTACCAAGCCTGACGGTACCTTAAATGGCGAGAGCATTGCTCACATTGTGGATCAGATTGCTTATCTGCATCAGAAAGGTGTTGAAATAGTACTGGTCTCCTCAGGTGCTGTAGCGGCAGGACGAGGTGAAATCGGAAATGGCAGAAGGCTGGATACCGTATCTTCACGCCAGCTGTGGTCGGCCGTAGGGCAGGTCATTCTCATCAACAAGTATGCGGATGCCTTCCGTAAATACAACATGTCCTGCGCACAGGTGCTTACCACCAAGGAGAACTTCAGCGACCGTGTACATTACCTGAACATGAAAAACTGTATCTCCACTCTGATTGACAATAAGGTGATACCCATTGTCAATGAGAACGATACCATCTCCGTCACCGAGCTCATGTTTACAGATAATGATGAGCTTTCAGGACTGATTGCCTCCATGGAAGATTCGCAGGCTTTGATTATCCTGAGCAACATTGATGGCATCTATGACGGATCACCTGAGCTGCCCGAATCAAAGGTTATTCGTGAGATTACTTCCAAAAGCAAGCCACTGAATGAAGCTATTTCCACCACCAAATCAAACTTTGGACGTGGAGGTATGCTGACCAAGTATCACATTGCCAAGAAGGTAGCCAAATGCGGTATCAATGTGCATATTGCCAACGGAAAGAGTGAAAATACCTTGCTTCGTATCATGAACAAGGAAGAAGATATTGTGCATACTACTTTCTTGTCTGATCATAAGAAGTCATCCAATGTCAAGAAGTGGATTTCTTATTCTGAAAGCTTTGCCAAAGGCGAGCTGGTGGTCAACGAAGGAGCTCTCAGCGCACTTCTGTCTGATAAGGCCAGAAGTCTATTGCCCGTTGGGGTGGTATCCGTAGGGGGCACTTTTGAGAAAGGCGATCTTGTAAAGATCAAAGATCCCAAAGGTCGTGTGATTGGGATTGGAAAGACTGAATACAGTGCAGAGACAGCGGTGAAATACATTGGGAATAAAAACAAGCGAGCCATTGTTCATTACGATTATCTGTATCTGATGGAATAAGGGGATTAGCAGTTCATTTATGCAGCCCTTTAAGCCATCCATTCATTGATTTTATCTACCTTTCCACCTTTAGGGGTGGCTAATCATCTTAAATGCCATGACTGTAAAAGAACAACTCAATAAGGTATTAAAAGCAAGCCGTAAACTGAACCTTGTTTCAGAAGATAAGATCAATCAGGTGCTTGAAGATGTGGCCTCGGCTGCCATTGAAAACACGCCTTTTATCCTTCAGGAAAACAAAAAGGACCTGGAATGCATGGATCCGGCTGATCCTAAATACGACCGTTTGATGTTGACCGATGAGCGCATTAAAGGCATTGCATCTGATATTCGGAATGTGGCTTCTCTCCCCTCTCCTCTTGGCAAAATACTAAGTGAGACAACTCGTCCCAACGGCCTATACATTCAAAAAGTCACCGTGCCGTTTGGCGTGATCGGAATCATCTTTGAGGCAAGACCCAATGTGACTTTCGATGTGTTCTCCTTGTGCCTTAAATCAGGAAATGCCTGTGTGCTTAAAGGCGGTAGCGATGCCCATGCCTCCAACACAGCTATCGTTCAGGTGATCCGCGAGGTGCTGGTAAAATACGAACTGGATGAAAATATTCTTTCACTGCTGCCTGCCGACCGTGAAGCTACCACCGAGCTGCTTCATGCCCACGGACTGGTAGACCTTATCATTCCCCGCGGCTCGCAAAGCCTGATCGACTTCGTGCGTCAGAATTCATCCATCCCAGTTATTGAAACAGGGGCCGGGATCTGCCATACCTACTTCGACGAATCAGGTGATACGGATAAAGGAAAAGCTATCATCAACAATGCAAAGACCCGTCGTCCAAGTGTATGCAATGCACTCGACTGCCTGATCATTCACCAGGGAAGGTTGAAAGATCTGCCCACACTTACCGAGCTTCTTTCACAAAGCAAGGTGGTCATTTATGCCGATGAGAAGGCGTATAAGGCTCTTGAAGGCGTATACCCTGCTGATCTGCTTCAGCCTGCCAACGAAGAATCGTTCGGCACTGAATTCTTATCCTACAAGATGTCAGTTAAAACAGTGGGTGATCTGGATGAGGCGCTTGATCATATTACCCGTTACAGCTCTAAGCATTCAGAAGCTATCATTGCTGAAAATAGCGAGGTGCAGGAAGTGTTTAAGAAGTCGGTGGATGCCGCTGCCGTTTATTGCAACGTGTCTACTGCCTTTACCGACGGTGCACAGTTCGGACTGGGAGCCGAGATTGGCATCTCCACCCAGAAGCTGCATGCACGTGGACCAATGGCCCTTGAAGAGCTTACAAGCTATAAATGGATTATTGAAGGCGACGGACAGGTAAGGGCTAAATAAATGGCTTTGGTATTTGGATGGCAAATAAGAGCTGCTTGCTGCTAGAAACTGGCAAGAAATGCTTCGATCAGAGGCCTGGTAAGATGATAGCAGCATGGTTTTGCGGGATGCCAGATGCCAAAAGCTAGCAACTTGAATAATTTACAATAAATTGCAGATAAGTAATTCTGCATAAATTCAAATTTAACAAAGTAATGAAAAGTACTTTACTGAATTGAAATTTGCTGTATCTTTAATCTACCAATCAAATTCAACTTAAATACATAAAAACAATCAATCTTTTCCATAAATAAAAACCAAATGAGACATTTTACCTCTGTACACGACCTTGAAAACTTGGATTCTGCCTTAAAACTTGCCTTTGAACTTAAGCAATCACCCTATAAATATCAGGACCTTGGTAAAAACAAGACCCTGCTTTTGGTCTTCTTCAATTCAAGCCTGCGGACCCGTTTAAGCACCCAAAAAGCCGGACTGAACCTTGGCATGAATGTCATCGTGTTCGACATCAATGAAGGCGGATGGAAGCTTGAAACCGAGCTGGGCGTTATCATGGATGGCGATAAGCCCGAGCATATCCGTGAAGCTGTGCCGGTAATAGGCCGCTACTGCGACATCATTGGTGTTCGCTCGTTTGCCAAATTCGAAAACAGGGCAGATGACTATGAAGAAAAAATCATTCAGCAGTTCGTCGATTATTCAGGCGTACCGGTTGTAAGCATGGAAGCTGCCACACGTCATCCGCTTCAGTCATTTGCCGATCAGCTAACCATCGAGGAATTCAAAACCAAGGAACGTCCCAAGGTTGTTTTAAGCTGGGCACCACACCCCCGGGCATTGCCTCAGGCTGTTCCCAACTCCTTTGTGGAATGGATGCGCCAGACCGATTATGAACTCGTGGTGACTCATCCCGAAGGCTATGAGCTGGCTCCTGAGTTTATGGGTGACCTGAAGCCTGAATACGACCAGATGAAAGCCTTCGAGGGCGCTGACTTCATCTATGCCAAGAACTGGGCTTCGTATACCGACTATGGAAAGATCCTTTCCAAAGACCGCTCTTGGACTGTCTCCGATCGCCAGATGGCTGTTACCAACAATGCCAAATTCATGCATTGTCTGCCTGTTAGACGCAACATGATTGTAACCGATGAAGTAATTGATGGGCCTAACTCAATCGTTATCCAGGAGGCTGAAAACCGCTTGTTTTCCGCCCAGGCGGTGTTGAAAATGATTCTGGATGAAATAAAATAATGCAGGTTGCCAGTAACTGGCAGCTGGTAGTTCGAACAGGATGAATGAATTGTGAAAAAGGGCGGCTAGCGGCTAGCTACTGGCAAAAGAGGCTTCGATCAGGGGCTATGCATGATGATAAGGGCATGGTTTTGCCAGTAGCCAAAAGCTAGCAGCATACACTAGATAGAAAAACTTTCTCATCACTGTAGCTCAAAATTCATAAAGAACTTTAGATTTGCAGCCTTATTTTTTCTGTTTATTTCATAATTGACTAAATTTAGATATTCGATAATACAAACACATCTATGGAAAGATTAACCATTGTAAAAGTTGGTGGTAAGGTAGTGGAAGACAAGAATTCACTGGATGAATTGCTTAAGCAGTTCTCCATGATCCGCGGAAAAAGAATCCTGGTTCATGGGGGCGGTAAGCTGGCAACCAGTCTGGCTGAAAAGCTGGGCATCGAAACCCAGATGGTTGAAGGCCGCCGCATAACCGATGCCGCCACCCTGGAGGTGGTTACCATGGTGTATGCCGGACTTGTCAATAAATCTATCGTAGCTGGGCTACAGGCCAAGGGCTGCAATTCGGTCGGGCTTACCGGTGCCGACCTGAATGTCATACGGGCGGTTAAGCGGCCGGTAAAGACCATTGATTACGGCTTTGTTGGAGACATTCTGGGTGTCAATACTTCGGAACTGCGCATCTTGCTGAACGAAGAGGTGGTTCCAGTGATGGCCCCCATTACCCACGACGGAAGAGGCCAATTGCTCAATACCAATGCCGACACCATCGCAGCTGACCTGGCCATTGAATTGTCGAATTACTATACCGTCAACCTGTTTTATTGCTTCGAGAAAAAAGGCGTTTTACTCAACCCTGAGGATGAGAATTCCGTGATCTCTGAGCTGAATTACGATCGCTTCAAAGAGCTTCAGGTCAATGGGACCATCAAGGAAGGGATGATTCCCAAGCTGGATAATGGTTTCGGCGCCATGAGAAACGGTGTCAGCCAGGTGTTGATCACCAACCCATTCCAGATCTCCATGGCTCGCGGAACAAGGTTAAGCCTCAGAAATGATTAATGACTATATTCGTTTTCTAAGCACAACGCGTGCAAATTAGATAACCCTTAAAAATCCGTTTCAAACAA
>JACMKG010000481.1 GCA_014380255.1 Prolixibacteraceae bacterium
AACAAAAGCCAAAAGCATGAATGAGTTCTTTTTCATAGCCGTTTATTTAAAAAGCATGGGTACAAACTCTGACAGGTAAGTTCTCCAGTTGGTCCACGTGTGGCCTCCTTCACTCTCACGGTAGATGTATTTCATGCCCATATTATCCAGCTTGGCACGGTAATCTGTTCCGCTTTTGTAAAGAAAATCTGTTTTGCCCATGCCAATCCAGTAAAGCTTATAGCCGTTTTTCATCTGGGCATCCAATGTTTTGTCAAAATCAGCATATACTTTGGAAGTGGCATTTTCATTGGGCATGATGGCTGCCGAGAACAGCCCTACGTAATCAAAAGTATTGGGATACAGCCTTGAGATATGCAGTGAATGGTAGCCTCCCATGGAAAGGCCTGCAATGGCACGTGTTGACTTTTCAGCCTTCACCCTGTAGTTGCTTTCAACAAATTTGATCACATCGGGGAAGGTCTCTTCAAATTTTCCATCCATGGTATTGGGCAATTGGAAGGTTGGCTTGTACATGCCCAGGCTTGATTCACCCGGGGCAGCTTCCTGGGCCACGTTCCCGTTGGTCATCACCACGATCATCGGTTTGGCTTTTCCCTGTGCAATCAGGTTATCCAGTATCTGGGAAGTGCGGCCGAGGGCCATCCAAGCTTCTTCATCGCCTCCCATGCCGTGCAAGAGGTATAGCACAGGGTATTTCTCCTTGCCGGTTTCATAGCCGGCTGGTGTATAAACAGTCAGGCGGCGCGTCAACCCGTTGCCCGGTGATTCATACCAGCGGCGCGATACCGTTCCGTGAGGTACTTTATTGACCTTGTACAGATCGCCATTTCCTCCGCCAACAATAAACACATTGGTCACGGTGGCCACATCACGAATCAGGTATACGTTGTTCGGATCGGTGCAATTTACCCCGTCGACAATGAAAGAGTAGCTGTGCAAGTCAGAGCTCATTACCGGGGAGGTATAACTCCATAGTCCTTTTTCATCCTTGCTCATGGTTTCCGATCCGGGAGTCCATCCCTGGCTGGGCAGCCAGTCGCCTGTAATCTTGACTTCTTTGGCACCGGGAGCTAAAAAACGAAATGTAACCGTACGATCGCTTTTTACCTCGGGTGAAGTAATATCGTTTCCTCCCCAAAGAGCCTGCTGGGCAAAAGAGGTGTTGCTAATTAAAACAAAGCAGAGGAGGAGCATGAAAATGTGTTTCATAAAATTCATAGTTAGATTAATAATTACTCAATTGGCCTAAATATCTTCAAGTACCAGGGGTCTAAAAGTTGACATTCCGCTGATAATTATAAAGATAAGTAAAATTCACATCCAACGATCTTGTAGTGTTATCTCTTTCACCGATGATCGATTTAAGGATGTGTCAATATGACACAATAGTAATCTATTATTTTCAATTATCAAGAATGAAGATGAATAAAATGATACTTTTGTATTTTGATAATGAAATTGTGAAACAGGATATAACTAGCAATCATCAATTTCTCAGACACCTGTCGTTGGATTGTGTCATGTTTGGTTTTCATGAGAATCAGCTGAAAGTATTGCTGCTTAGGATGAAGAAAACCAATCTGTGGGCATTGCCCGGAGGCTTTGTGCAGGAGGATGAATCCCTGGAGGTGGCTGCCAGCAGGGTCTTGAAACAACGAACAGGTTTGGATAAGATCTTTCTCAGGCAATTCAACGTTTTCAGCGATCCCCACCGCTCCAAGGTTAATCCGGCTGTTCCCGATCTGATGGACTCAGGGGTGACTTACCCTAACGCGCAATGGTTCAATCAGCGTTTCATTTCCGTTGGTTTTTATGCCCTGGTGGAGTTCTCGCAGGTACAGCCTCAGCCCGATTTAATGTCTGACAGTTGTGAATGGATCAACCTGGAAGAGATTGGCAGTCTGATGATGGACCACAACCTGATTGTGCAGTCTGCCCTGGAAACCCTCAGGCTTCAGTTAAGCTTTCAGCCCATCGGTTATAATCTGCTGCCCGAGAAATTTACCATGAGTGAACTCAGAAGGCTTTATGAAACGATCTTAGGAAAAGAGCTGGACCGAAGGAATTTTCAACGTAAAATACTTGCTTACAATATTCTGACCCGTCTGGATGAAGTCAGGCAGGGGGTAGCACACAAGGCTCCTGTGCTCTACAGCTTCCACGTGGATAACTATCAAAAAGCATTGGCGGAAGGACTTAACGGGCGGTGGTAAAAAGAGCTTCTTGCAGTTGGCAGCTTGCAAGAATTGTTACAATCATCTGTAATGTTCTTTAGCAGCGAGTTTTGCCAGTAGCTAGCCGCCAGCGGCCAGCTACAGAGTTATTTACTTTAAAAAACAGCAACATGTTTCAGGTAATTTGGGAATTAAGGGTGAAATTTAAGGATAAGGATAAATTTGAGAAATTCTATGATCCCAAGGGCGAATGGGTCAGGTTCTTCCAAAAGGCCAACGGTTATGAAGGCACCGAGGTGCTTGAAAGTGGCGAAGGCGACAATACGTTCCTGGTTATCGACGAATGGGAATCGGAAGAAACTTTCAATGCTTGTATCGAAAACCGGAAGGCCGATTTTGCCCTTCTGGAAGAAAAAGCCAATGCTGCCAGCCGCAACCGCAAACGCATCTTTATAAGCCTCAATCCAGAAGGCTAATGAATGTTGAATTTTAAATTTTAAATGTTGAATGGTATGAGTTTCAAGTTTAAAGTTTCAAATTCCAAGTTGCCATGTGCACAGCATAAATAGTAAATTGTAAATCGTCTAATTGTAAATATTTTTCATGTCTTTCTCCCATATCCTTTTCGATCTTGATGGAACTCTTACCAATCCGCGTCTTGGCATAGGTAATTCCCTTCGCTATGCCCTTGGGCAAATGCAGATCGATGGTTACAGCGATGAAATCCTTAGTCAATTTATCGGTCCCCC
>JACMKG010000482.1 GCA_014380255.1 Prolixibacteraceae bacterium
ACAAGTGTTATCTTTGCCTATGCATACCGAACTGAATGAAGACCAGTTAAAAACTATCACTTCATCCATAAGGGAATTTTTCAGCTAATGGAAACAAACTATTTTGCACACGAAACCGCTGTGGTCGATGAAGGCTGCACCATTGGACAAGGCACCAAAATATGGCACTTCTCGCACATCATGAGCGATTGTATCATTGGCGAGCAGTGTTCAATCGGTCAGAATGTGGTCATCTCACCACAAGTAAGAATAGGCAACAGGGTAAAGATCCAGAACAACGTGTCAGTCTATACGGGAGTCATTTGTGAAGACGATGTGTTTTTAGGTCCTTCCGCAGTGTTTACCAACGTTATTAATCCACGCAGCGCTATTGTTCGCAAAGATGAATACAGGCCTACAATCGTTCAAAAAGGGGCTACCATCGGGGCCAATGCCACCATTGTGTGCGGCATTACCATCGGCAGGTATGCTTTTGTCGGCGCAGGAGCAGTGGTAACAAAAAACATACCCGATTATGCCCTGGTAGTGGGCAATCCGGCCCGTCAGAGCGGCTGGATGAGCGAATACGGGCATAAACTAAAATTCGATGCACAAGGCAAAGCCGTATGCCCGGAGAGTAAAGAAGAATATGTGCTGGAAGAAGGACGAGTGAAAAAGAACGAGATTGAAGATTAACGATTTAAACAATTTACTATTAGACGATTTACTATTTACAATTTCTGCTATGCACAAGAGATACCTATTCACCGAAGGCCTTAAGGACCTTAAATTATTTACAATTAGACAATTTACGATTTACGATTTTTGCAATGCGAAACAGCCAGTTAACTATCAAGCAATTTATTCCGAGAACTCGGAAACTATTTGCTTGCAGGATTGGAGGGCGAAGCCAAATAGTAAATTGTAAATCGTCTAATAGTAAATTGTTTAAATCGTCTAATAATAGTAAATCAAATAACAATACAAAAGTCAACATATGAATACTGATAAAAAAATACGTTTTGCTGTCATTGGACAAGGACACATCGGTAAGCGTCATGCTGAGATGATTTTACGCAACAATCATTCAGAGCTGGCAGCAGTTTGTGATGTTCGCAGTGCTGAAGAATGCAAATTATCCTATGAGGGTGTTAACTTTTATCAGTCGATCGATGAATTGCTGGAAAAAGAAGAAAACCTGGATGTCGTGAATATATGTACCCCCAATGGGCTGCATGCCGAGATGGCCATCAAGGCCATTGACAAAGGACTTCATGTGGTGATCGAAAAACCGATGGCCCTGAGCAAAGCCGATGCCGAGAAGGTGGTCTTTAAATCGCTGACCATGCACAAGCACGTGTTCTGCGTGATGCAAAACCGCTACTCTCCCCCATCGCTGTGGTTAAAGAACGTGATGGATGAAAACATCCTGGGCAAGCTGTTCCACGTGCAGATCAATTGCTACTGGAACCGTGACGAACGATACTATACCCGTAAAAACTGGCATGGGGATGCCCTTCTGGATGGAGGAACCTTGTTTACCCAATTCTCGCATTTCATCGATATCATGTATTGGTTGTTTGGAGACATCAAGAACATCAGCGGACAGTTCAGGGACTTC
This sequence comes from Prolixibacteraceae bacterium, assembly GCA_014380255.1. The sequence goes on from JACMKG010000482.1 coordinate 1,601, forward strand.
AACCATCAAACACTTACCGACTTTGAAGATACGGGTATCGTTAACTTTGAATTCGTGAACGGGGGAATAGGCACCCTTAACTATTCAACAGCCATCTATGAGGAGAACCTTGAAAGCAGCATGATCCTTATCGGCGAAAAGGGAACCATTAAAGTGGCCGGACAATACATGAATGAAGTGGTGTATTGCAACATTAAAGATTACACGATGCCTGAACTGGAAGCAAGCGCGCCACCAAACGACTATGGCTTGTATAAAGGCTCGGCACAGAACCATCACCTGGTAATTCAAAATGTAGCAGACACGCTGAGTGGCAATTCTCCCATCAGCACCAATGCTCTTGAAGGAATGAAAGTGGTCGATATCATCGAACGCATTTATGCAATCAGAGATACTGTATGGCAAAAACAATAGCTCCCAACATCTATTGCTGGCATGCTGTTTACACAAAGTCCAGGGCAGAAAAGAAAGCGCAGCAGGAATTGCAGACGCAAGGCATTGAAGCCTTCTTACCCATTCAGCGCAAGCTCAGGCAATGGAGTGACCGTAAGAAATGGGTGGAGATACCATTGATATCCGGGTACCTGTTTGTAAGAATTTGCCGCAAGGAATATGATCAGGTATTACAGTCGAACTATGTTGTAAGCTATGTACGGTTTGATGGAACAGCCGCTATTGTACCCGATGAACAGATTGAATATCTGAAACTGATGCTTAAGCAGGACAATGCCGATGTGGAGATTACCAGGGAGAAGTTAAAACCGGGACAAATGATAGAAGTGATATCCGGCCCACTAATTGGATTGAAGGGTAAACTTCAGAAAATGAGGGGAAAGAAGAAGGTGGCCATCGAATTACAACAGCTTGGATATTCTGCATTGATTGAAATCGAGGCAGATGATATTTTAAGTATAAAAGCCTAATTCTATCCCACTGATGTTGCTTACTTTTGGAACCTGCTGATTTTCAAAATACCAGCAGGACAAAAAAAGCCAATGGGGACTAATCAACTAATTGATATTGCTATCTATGCTGCCTTGTTGGCAGGTGATCAGATCATGGAGATATACCTCTCCGGTGATTTTGGTATTGTAGAAAAGCAGGATTCAAGTCCCTTGACCCTTGCCGACCGCAAAGCCCATGACCTTATTACAGAATTGCTTCAACCAACCGGGCTCCCCGTCTTAAGTGAAGAAGGAGTTCATTTACCCTATCATGAAAGAGCGGGCTGGAAAACATTCTGGCTCGTTGATCCATTGGATGGAACAAAAGAGTTTATTAGCCGTAACGGGGAGTTTACCGTCAACATAGCACTGATAAGTGAAAACCAACCTGTTGCAGGAGTTGTTTATGCACCTGTATCCAAAGAAATCTATGTAGGCATTGTCGGTGAAGGAGCATGGAAGATGGTAAAGCCAGTCTATGATTGTACCATTGAACGGCTTTCAGCACTTGGAACCAGGCTTCCTATAAATAAAAGCAGGCAATCCTATACCGTAGCTGCAAGTCGTACCCACCTGGACCAGCAAACCATTGATTTTATGGAAGAGCTGAAGAAGGAACATCCTTCTCTGGAAATCATCCGAAAAGGAAGTTCACTTAAATTCTGCCTCATAGCAGAGGGAGAAGCTGATGTATACCCCAGGTTTGCCCCTACCATGGAATGGGACACCGCCGCAGGACATGCCCTTGTAAAAGCCGTAGGCAAGAACATATTTAAGGAAGATCGAAAAACAGAAATAATTTACAACAAAGAGAATTTGATAAATCCATACTTTATCGTTTTATGACAGGACAAGGTTTTTTTGTATTGGCAGTAATCATTATAATGATCATAGCGCTGGCCAAAGAAGTAATGCGCCCGGGACTGATACTTTTCTCAGCCGCTATTATCATGTTGATATTCGGAAGTCTATCGCCTGATGAATTGTTGGCAGGATTCTCTAACAAGGGAATGCTCACCATAGGTATCCTTTTTATTGTAAGTGAAGGCATCCGGCAATCGGGAGCACTTAACCAGCTTGCCTACAGCTTCCTGCCAAAAAAGCGGGGTAACGTGCGGCTGCTGTTTTTCAGGATGATGTTTCCCATCTCCTTCATTTCGGCATTCCTTAACAACACACCGATAGTGATTATATTTGCACCCATAGTCAAGAAATGGGCTGAAAGCCTGAACATGTCGGCTCAAAAGTTCCTTATTCCCCTATCCTATGCAACCATCCTAGGAGGGGTATGCACCTTGATCGGCACCTCTACCAACCTAGTGGTCCATGGATTGAT
>JACMKG010000483.1 GCA_014380255.1 Prolixibacteraceae bacterium
ACAATAGCTACCAGCTTGACCCCAAAGTCGTGGAAAGGGTAAAAGACGCCGCCCAGGGTAAAATGCTCCAGTGAAGGAAGGACTTCGGGAATAGTGACAATGCTGTTGAGCGACTGGGCAAAGACATAAGCCAGTGAGGAGATAGTGGCCGTTTGGATAACGGTAAACAAGGACCATCCATACAAAAAGGCAAAGAAACGGTTGTAGATCTTTTTAAAATATACAAAATCACCCCCCGTATCAGCAAGAAGGCCGGCCACTTCGGCATTGCTCAAGGCTCCAAAGAGGGTAATAATGCCCCCTACCACCCAGGCTGCCAGTATCCATACCGACGAATGCAGCTCAGCGGCCATGGGCGCTATCTTCTTGTAAACCCCTGACCCAATGATGTTGGCTACCACGAAAATCACCACATAGCCAAGCCCCAGCGCCCTTACCAAATGCCTTTGATTGCCCATAAGATTGAAAGGTATGAATGAAAATAAAGATCCGAAATTAAGAAATAAAGGAACAAGGCAAAAGTAAAAAAAACGAGAAAGGGCACTTTGGAGGTTATTCCTTATAAAAACTGATGGATTGGATGGTTAGATGGTTAAATGGTTAAATGGTTAAATGGTTAGATGGATGCTGTAAGGCCACGATACAACGTGGCCATCAAATTCAATAACAAAAAAAGAAATAAGAAACGAGCCATGAGCAAATCTTTCTCACACAGCAGAATGATTATAGGCGAGTTCCATGTGGCAATTAAAAAACAATTATAAATACATGAAATAAGGAACATGAAATAAGGAAGTAAAAAGAGCAGCCTGTCCATTCGCCACTTCAATGCCTCTATCCGGATCAATCCCAAAAAGGTGGTGGATAAAAATGGATCAAGCGTAAAAGGCAATGGAAAACTGGATATGAAATCCCGGAAACTGTACCGATTTTTGTGTAAATGAATTGGAAGCTCCCCTGTTGATTGAACCTCCTTTGCCCGGAATACTGTTAAGGTTCCAAATTCTATGACTCCAAGCTCTATATTAACTCTATGTCAGGTCTATGAAGGGGCTAACTTTCGTTTCAAAAATATAGACCCAACATAGGGTTAACATAGAGCTTACATAGCGTTTGTGCCAGTCACAATCACATGCAAGGCCTTTGTCTCTGCATGATTCATCCTTTTATCCACCGTCTTTTTGTTCTTCATCCCAGAAAGGCTTGTCTCCCTTTGACTTTTTACTTTTCACTTTTGCCTTGTTCCTTCTTCTTAAAAGGATTCATGATTTTTAACGTAGGAATGGAAGCCAACACCAAAATACCCAGAAAGAACCAGATGCTGTAATCCATCAGTTGCGGGTATCGCTGCCCAAGGTAATAACCCAGGGGGGTCAGAATCCCGATCCAGATAACGGCTCCCAATACATTCAGTAAACTAAAACGAGGCAGGGAAAAGCCAGAGGCCCCGGCCAGGATAGGAATCATGGTACGTATAACGGGCATGAACCTTCCGGAGATAAAGGCCAGCGGACCGTATTTCTCATAAAAGGCACGCGACTTATCCAGATACGATCGCTTGAAGAAACGAGCGTCAGGTTTGGAGAAAAGCTTAGGCCCCAGCCATTTGCCCTTGGCATAACCGGTAAAATCGCCCAGCACGGCGGCCGTGATCATTAAGACCATTAATACCGGAAGCGGTAAATCCAGGTAATGGGTTCCGCAAAGCAGGCCGGCGCTAAAAATCAGGTAATCGCCTCCCGGGAGCACCAGGCCCAGAAAGAAGCCCGTTTCCAGGTAAATGATCCCCAGAAGCACAAAAAGCCCCCCGTATTGAATCAGGTGCCTGGGATCCAGATAATCCTGGATGGAGAGAATCAACAAAAGTATATCAGTCATCGAACATTATTTTATTATCCTTAACAAGCATCACAACTCATTGATTCTTTAGGCGCCTGAGTGAACTAAGCCATACACGGTATTATACTCCCGATCCGGAGTCTTTGGTACTATCGGCATGATACGAATGCATCACCTTATCGGTAAAAGCCAGGGCAAGGGCCGAGAGAATAAATACCAGGTGAATGCTGATCTGCAAAACGGCATCCTGCAAGGCTACATGATGAATATCGACGAATGTTTTCAGCAGATGCACCCCCGAGATACTTACAAGTGAAATAATCAGTTTGATCTTCAACGTACTGGCATTGATCTTGGTCAGCCAGTCAGGCTTATCGTGGTGATTTTCGAATTCAATCTTGCTTACAAAAGTCCAGTAGCCGCCTATAAAGACCACCACCAAAAGGTTAATAACCATTGATATGTCAACCAGGCCTAATACGGCCAGCATGATATTGTTTTCATCCATCACCGAAAAATTGGCCATCAGGTTCCACAGCTGGATCATAAACTTGATGGTATAGAGGATGGAGGCCACGATCAGCCCTAAATATACAGGCACCTGCAGCCAGCGGCTAAAGAAGATAAATTGTTCCAGTCGTTTTTCGATCATAGGGGCGCGATTAGTCATGAATTGTATTCCAAATTTATAGGTATAGAATCAACACACCGCGAAAGCTATTGTTTATTAGCATCCAACAATTGGAAGGATAAGTTATCCCATCTTTTCCTTGTTGCGGTAGGTTTGGCCGACCTGAAATAAAAAATTGCCCGGAATAGGCCATAATCCGGGAAAAAGCCTAAGCAAGAACAATTAAAAGCAAGGTATGGCAAGGGTAACCAATCAATCAGAGGCCGGATTGTAGGGCAAACTCCAAGACAAGGTCTCTGTGAAGTATTTCGATAACACCTACGTGCGAAAGGCGCCTACAGTTAGAAAAGATGCACGCGCCATGGGACAGCTGTTAAACCAGCAGCGCTTTCGGGCAATCAACCGCTTTGGCAAAGCGGTTTAAAGGAAACGCTCATTGTCCAAATCTGGCAGGATGCTGGGGTAAATACCATTGGATACCACCTATTTTTTAGTATTCAAGGATATCAATTGCTCTAGTTGGCCAGAATAACTACTCCCTTTGGATCTATCATTTTAAAATACATTGGCTAAAATTATTTTATATAATTTATATATTATCTTTGATCCAGTACAATTCTGGAATACCTTTTCGAATGCCTCTATTTTAGTACTCCCATACTTCAATTCACACATCGATTTATTCATTTGTAATAGTTTTAGTTCAAATCAATTCGATGCATTATGAATGAAGAATCCTCATTAACCAAAATTTGTTATTATTATGAAATGTTCATGGAAAGGGCCCACGGCCGGCATGAACTACCAATTCCAGCGTTACAGGCATGCGGCATGCGCAATTTAATCATGGCAGAAAAAACAATCATCATTTCGGTAGATTCAGTTGCTCATTTTGAAGAGCAGCTTATCGAGATTAAAAAACACATGCAAAATGCCATGGATTTGTACATGAGCAAGCCTGGGGTTTCCAAGGATATCATTGATGAATTAAAAGAATACAAAGACCGGGTTGTTTGGGCCGTCAGCTCAGATGAACTGATGAAAATCATACAGAATACCAACAAATTAACCAATACACTGCTTAAAGCAGAGCAATAAATTTGCTTTATACAATACTTTACTCTTTTGGGCTTATTACATTTTGGAATACCCTTTCGACTACTTCTATCCGTACTCCCATACTTCTATTTGTACATCGATTGACTCACTTGTAAAGTTCTAATTATTAACTAAATCGATGTATCATGAATGAAGAAAAAAAAAAATAAGCAAGGCTTGTTTTTATTATGAAATGTTTATGGAAAGAGCTCATGGCACGTATGAACCAAACGTTCCAGGGTACCATGCCTGTATGATGAGAAACCTGATGGTTGCTGAGAAGGGGAAAATAATTTCTATAGAAATAGTGGCTCATTTTGTAAAGCAGCTCAATGAAATTAAAAAGGACATGGAAGATGCCTTTGACAGGTATATGGTTAAGCCTAATTTCACCAAAGATCTCGTTGATGAATTAGAGGGTCTTAAAAACCAGGTGGTTTGGGCTGTATGCTCGGATGAGCTGATGGGAATTGTATTCAAGGTCATTGATTTAACAGTTTCCTTTCCCATTGAAATGAGGTCGGCCGGGCTTGAATCCTCCTAAGCTTCGGTTCTAATGCTGACTAGCACCAGGATCAGCATAAATTCCTGCCCGACTCAAAAAGGCATTCCCAGGGCAGGCAGGTGCGTAGCATTACTTAAACATACAGCTACGCTTCTTTATTAAATTCATAGTTTTCTCTTCTGCCCGAATTGATTGCCCCTTCCCTGGCAGGCAGGGTGAAATAAAAAGTGGTTCCCTGGCCTTCCACGCTATCGACGCAAATCTCCCCTCCGTTTCGCTCCACAAACCCTTTGACCAGCAGCAGGCCAACGCCCGCACCCTTGTTCTCTTCCCTGGCTTTGGCAAGGGTTTTTAACTGGGCGGTAAAAAGCCTTTCCACCTTATCGGGAGACATGCCTGCACCGGTATCTTTCACTTTCACCACTACCAGGTCATCTTTCACCTCAGCCGATATGATGATCACCCCCTTGTGATGGGAATATTTGATGGCATTGGAAACCAGGTTCTGAAGGATGGAGAGCAGCATTTTTTCATCCGCAAATACAAAGGAGTCCCTTTTCACCTCCCCCTTTAATAGGATGGACCTGGTGGCTGCCAGTTCGTTGAAAGTTTCAAAAACCCGTATAACTACCTTTTTGAGATCCAAAAGGACAGGTATAAATATATCGCCTGCATGTTTTATCCTTGCCCATTCGACCAGGTAATCCAGCATGTTTAATTCTTCGGTGGAGGCCTCGTAAAGGCTGTTGATCAACCGGCTCAGTTCCCCGGGCTCCAAATGGTTGAGATCCGTTTTGAGGTAATCGGCCACGCTGACAATATAGCTTAAGGGGCTTCTTAGGTCATGGGAAAGGATATGGATGATATTCTCTTTATGGACCATCAGTTCCTCCAAATCCTGCATGTGTTGGGTGATGGCATCCTCATTTATTTTCCTGTGGGTAAGGTCCCGGAGTATTTTTATAAAGCCGATCAGCTCGTCATTGTCATCCCTTAACGGGAACATCAGTCCATAGGCATAAAAAAGGCTGCCGTCTTTAAGTACATGCCACCGGTTGTCGGTTGCCCGTCCTTCACTTAAAGCAAGCTCCATTTCCTCCAAAGGAACATGGTTTTTGATATCTTCCTCGGTGAAGATGATATCGATCGGCTGGCCAATGACTTCTTCGGGCTGATAACCAAATAACAAGGCGGCTCCGGGATACCAGCTGTTAATGACCAGATCTTTATTAGTGGTAAGGATAGAATAATCAACCAGGTTATTCAATACCAGCCGGGTCAATTCATTGGCCGGCATGTGCCTGTTTTCAGAGAGCTTAATATGCAGATGTTTATCCATTGGATTATTCGTTGATATGTGTATATAAAATTATAGTAAAAACATAAAGATCATTGATTTAATAAAAAAAGGGTTACATAATTTTATCTTCTTTTTATATGATATGGCATAAAAACTTTTAACATCAAACGTGTTTTTTTGTTTATGAAGGTCACAACATGGGGGAAGTTGCAAAGCAAATGTCTCCTGAATAAAAGAATAGAGACTACTGTTTTATTTCACCTCCATAACCCCCATATCCTTCAGTGCTATAGAAAATACTGCTGTGCAAAGGAGTGCAAACGGATGCACATGTGATTGAATGTGAATAGCTTAGCCACATGGTACCTATCTTTACACCAAGCAAATGACCACGCAGGGCACCCCGGGTAAACGCCTTAAATGAGTCAGCGCAACATTCAATTATTTACTTTTAATATTTTTCTATTATGGCAAAGATTCTTAACCGAATTTTAGGCGGTTTCTCCGGAAAGGTGGGAACCGTTGTGGGGGCCTGCTGGAAAGGGATCGACCACATGCGCGCCCTGGCTAAAAAATGTATGAAATCAAATATCTATCCCACACATGACCAAAATCTTATTGGCTTTCGATAAGTTATACCCATTTGATTTATAAATTAATCCATCGGCATTTTTGGTATAATGCCGATGGATAGACTTGCCCGCCAAACAGGCGGGAAGTGTTAGGACAATCGAGGATACGAAGATTGGACTATTACACTTCTCCAATCGGTATTACTTCAACCTAAAAAGATCATATGCGTCATGGATTGCCCCTCCCCATGCAGGTTGCTATAAAATTACTAACTTTGTTAAAAACTATATCAGGAATGGCATCACAGGTAAGTATCTCGGGCTGGCTTTTACTGGGCCTCATCCTATTAATGCTTGCACTTATTGGGGCAGTTATATACCTGTCGCTGCGTTTGCGTAAATCGGCAGCGGGCAGCCTGGGCATGGAATCGAGGTACCAGGAGATG
>JACMKG010000484.1 GCA_014380255.1 Prolixibacteraceae bacterium
CATCCCGGCAGCTGTACCGGCTGAATTGTGAAGAATGGTGCAACTAGCCGGCAGCATAGCCTGATCGCGGTTCAGCTTGTTGATATCCACATTGCGGGCAGATAACAGTGATCGTACATGTTCCAGCACTTCAGGATAGAAGGCCAGTTCGGTATTAAAATACTCGCAGAGGCAGTCTTTGGTAATATCATCCCTGGTAGGTCCAAGGCCACCGGTAATAAGTACCAGATCGGCATTCTTCTCAGCGTTGGCAAGGGCGGTTATAATATGATCGTGGTTATCATGTACAGAAGTTACCTGATACACCTCAATGCCAAGCAAATTAAGCTGTTGCCCCATCCATGCCGAATTGGTATCTACAATCTGACCGATTAGGATTTCATCACCAATGGTTATTATTTCTGCTTTCATAAAAAAGAGTTCAATGTTTCAAGTTCAAAGTTTCAAGTTGCCTCACATGCATTTCAATTATAGACTTTAAGCAATTTACGAAGTTTAAAATCAAGGTTGGTTCATTTACCAAGCACTTCTTACCACCTGCCAACTCCAGTCTTCGCTATCCATCCTCCACGCACCTTGCCCCATGCTATTGTCTTTTCAGCGCTTTCAGTCTTTGCAAAAGCGTTGGATGTGAATAATGGAAAAACACATACAGCGGGTGAGGGCGAAGGTTGCTCAGGTTCTTTACCGACAGTTTCTTCAAGGCCGAGGCCAGTTCGTTTGAATCAAAGTATTGGGCGGCAAAGGCATCTGCCTCGTATTCATTCTTCCGGGAATAGACATTCATTGCCAGACCGGTAATAATAGAAATGGGTGAATACAATATCCCGAAGGCTATCAACCCGATATGAAAGCTTGGTTCAGCAACGCCCAAAGCACCTGATAGTTCAGGACTTCCAACAAAAATAGAGAAGATATACAACATGATGCCCGTTTGCGCAATTCCAAGCAGTAAGCTCCAGGTAACATGTTTCTTCTTGTAATGTCCTATTTCATGGGCCAGTACGGCTACCAGCTCATTGGTAGTCAAGTCCTGAATAAGGGTATCGTATAAAACGATTCTCTTTTGGGGTCCCAGGCCAGTAAAGTATGCATTGGCCTTGGTAGAACGTTTTGAGCCATCGATCACATAGATATTATCCAGTTTAAAACCCACTTTGGCAGAGAAATTCTCTATAGCCTTCTTGAGTTCGCCATCCGGAAGGGGGGTTTGCTTATTAAACAAGGGAACAATCAGATTGGAATAAAACAGCACCATGAATATTGAAAAGGCACTGATTACCAGCCATGCATAGGCCCAGAAGTTTTGACCCGTTAGTTGATAGATGTAAATGATCAGTGCCAGCAGTCCGCCCCCTATGATTCCACCTATTAACCAACCTTTTAATTTATCCAGAATAAATGTCTTAGGAGTGGTTTTATTGAATCCAAATTTCTCTTCAATAACAAAGGTGTCATACACCGAAAAAGGGGTATTCAGGATATCAGAAGCCAAGAGAAGGATTCCAAAAAATACAAGGGCTGTTAATATAGAATTACTGCTTACCGAGAGTGCGATATCGTTTACCCAGGCAAATCCGGCCAACAGGAACATGAGTAGCATCAGGGCAAAGCTAAAAGTGGAAGTAATGCTTGAAAAACGATAGTTGACCTTCTGATAAGCCTGCTGATGACGGTATTTCTCTTCATCATAAATCCCTCTGACTTCTTCAGGCAGGGTATCACTCCATTTGGTAGAATTTAGGTAAGCGAGGATTCTTTCAAATATAAAATCGGCTACTACAACGCCAATGATGATATAGAATAAGAGTTGTGACATACATATTAAATTTACTTCAAAGGTAGCAAAAAGCATTCCTCATTATCCTCTGCACTATGAAACAGAATAACAATTTGGTAAGTAATTGTTGAATAAAAGCGAAAAATCATCCGAATAAAAATGATTTAAAGGAATTTGTAAGAAAATGAAACTTTATCTTTTCAAAATCATACGCCGGATAAAGCCAAAACATGCAAAAAGGAAGCAGGTCAGCCAGAAAACATTGGTATTGAAATAAATAATAAACAAAACATGTTTTATAACTTAAGTTACTTTCCAGATTCTTTACGTCTTAAGGTAACAAGGTGAAAACGCTCTAATTTATTCTGCTATAATACACTAAGTGTAGCAGAACGGGGCTTTTCTTCTTGACAGTATATTTTTTGGTCTCTCTTTATTATTAGGTTTGGGTAAGCTGTAGCATTTAGATGAATACCCGCCCTCTTTTTGGGAATTAACAAGATAAACTGCTACAGAATAAAAAAACCGGGAAAGTCATTTTTCAATGATTCTTCCCGGTTTCCTTTTTAACAATGAAGGATTGAAGGGCTGATGGATTGAAAGATTGACCACTGACTACTGATCACTGGCCTCCCTGTCCCCTGCTCCCTGCTCCCAGCCTTTATGTGATTTATATCCTGATCGTAACAGAAGCTTTTACAGGCAATGCCCTGAGGATAGCCTTTGCTTCATTTTCAGGAATAAGTATGAGTATTTCAGGGGTATAATGCGGATTCTTTAACCGGATAATTTCCTTGAATGAGCTCATTATATTTTTTAGATCACGCTTAAAAGCAAATCCTTCACCTAACTTATAATCGGATTTTGATTCAGAAATAGAATCAATACCTTGGATGTTCAATTCAAATTCACGGTCCAGTTTTACAGTCCAGAATATATTTTCTTTTGGAAGCGAATCTTGTTTCAATGGATCCACCAAGGGAATTGCCTCATATTCCGCGTTTGATTTTGGCGCCTGTACCACTTTAAATGGATTCTTGGCAATCGATGATTCAAATTGCTGAATGGTGAGCGGACTACCAAACATGTTAAAATAAACATTTGCATCCATTCTTTTAAAGAAACCCGATGTCGAATAGTCCTTGATTTTTGAAGTCATAACCACCACACCTTTTAGCTCCAGTTGAATTACATGGGATTCAAGGTCAATCGACAGCCCAATTGAATCATCTGAAGCCATTTTAACCCGTGATTCGATCCATGCCTTCTCTTTCATTAATTCAATTAAAGTAGGGCTAACAGGGGTAGTACCCTCCGTTTGAGTTAAAGCCATTTTCATTCTGTCGCGAACAGCACCAACCGATAAAAGTGTGTAAACAAAAGTAAAAGCCAACAGGA
>JACMKG010000093.1 GCA_014380255.1 Prolixibacteraceae bacterium
ATAATGGTAAAGCCGGTATGTCAAAGCATGATAGCTTTCAGGATAGAATTTATGAGTAGAGGTCCATCCCGTGGGCTCTACCCGGTTGTAGGTATACTTGATTTCAGGGAAAATACCCGTAGAGTATTTCCCTCTTGATAAGTTTAAGGGTAACCGAACATCCACATTCCCAACAAATTCATTCCAGTAATAACTCTGGAGAGTTGTATCTGCCTTGATATTCGGATTTGGATAGGTTGTTACCTGGTAATAATTTGTACTTCCCTTCCCATACGACAAGGATGTATTAATTTCAGGGAACAGGCCATAGTAGTTAAAATCAATCTTGTATCTGCCCCTTTGGTTTGTTACATCATAGTCATAGCCTATCCGCGTATCGGCAGTGCCAAGCGTGTTCTGTGAAAAGACAGATAAACCGGGCCTGACTTCATAGCTATCAATATCAATGTATGCCGGAGCCCAACTATGGAAATTAAATAAATTAGCTATTCGTGAGTATCTTTTAGAGGTATAGCGGAGTGAATCCGTTTGGCGAAGTTCTGGAATTCCATCTTCCTGAGCTGCAAGGTTGTCAGCCAGTTGATTGGATTGCAAGCTTATATCAGGCACTTCAATCAGATGAGCCCTGGTATTTAAATCCAGCTTGGCAATCTGGTAACCGCCCGAAGAATAATCACTGAATAACAATTGGTTTTTAGAATTTACCGCGGATGGATAATCTGCTCCAAAACTGGCATCGTAGAGCTGATAGATCTTCTGAGTCTCCAAATCTAAAGAGTATAGACGATCCTTTCCAGCAAAATCAGCAGAGAAAATAAGATTGTTACTTATGTAAACAGGATTACTTAAATTAGCATAGGTTACAGATGTAACTTGCTGAAAATGTTTTGTTTGCAGGTCATAAGAAGCCATATATTTCCCCTGAGATGAAAGACAAATGAAATAAAGCTTCTCACCTTTTTCATCCCAGCAAGGAGTAAAAAGGTATTGATTATCATTGGTTTTAAATCGTTGAATGAGCGCACCGGAAGCTAAGTCAAATACCGAAAGGTAAAAGTTATTTTCCTTGTCTACTTCAATAGCGGTAATAGACTTTAACCCGGGAGAGATAGCCGGGCTGAACAAGTTATTCTCAGAATGAATCTCATGCTTCACGCGGATGTTGATATCAAATACCGAGATAACCGACTTATCAGCATGTGACCACCGAATATCAGGCTTTCTTTCTGCCCAGGCAATCAAATGCTCTTTCATAGAAACAGATTCATCATAAATAGTGCCCGGAGTATAAATAACCTTTTCACTCTTATCCGGGTATATCAAAACAAAACGACCTATATCATTGAGTGACATCCGGTATGCTACAATGAGTGAGTCCTGGTAAAACTCCGGATACAAGTAATTGGTATAGCTTTTCCTTTGAGGTGTTGCAACATCCCGGCTCTTTTCCTCGGAGCTGAATTCCTGCTCCCACGTATGGGTTAAATCTGTAAAAATCTGGTTATAAAGCTGCTTTGTGTTTGATCCTGTCTTCTTTTTCAATACAGCATTAAAGGGAGTCACAGAAAGAGGCTTACTGGCAATATTATTCAACACATCCGCCCATAGCTGGGCTCCGTATTTCTCCCTGGTTTTACCTACCAGCCAATAGCCTAGTTTATAATGATCAGGAACAAAATCCTTGTAGGAGCCTAAATAGGCCTTATCGTATGAATATTTTCCTTTCCCGAGCAGTTGAGCCCGGTATTCCATGCTGAAGGAAGCCATTCGTCCACGGCCTGAATGTGAAAGCGCCGTTTCTGCGACCACGGCATCTCCTTCCAGAAACCACACCGGCAGATAAAGCCCTGTAACTATGGCTGTAGCCTGTTCACCCAAAATAAGTTTTAACAGAAAAGGCAGTTCACTTTGAATCTTATCCAGTTGCACCAAATGTCTGAATTCGTGTATGGCCAACTGCTCCAGCCAGTCCTGTGCATAAATTTCCTGATTGGGTGTTGTATAAAGTTCCATGCGTTTAGGGGCCCATGCCACCAAACCGTTGGAATTGGCTGTTTGGGTGTGTAGAAGAACCGATAATTTGCGTGGATGGAAGTTCAATGTCTTGGTTCCGTATTCATAGACTCTGGACAACACGACCAATAAACGTTGTGCTTCATTTTCAAATTCTTCCGGATAGATTACCTGGAAATATTCTGAATTAATTTGTCTCCACTTGATATGCGAAGGATCCTGGCCTGTTTGAAAAAACTGTGCATTCGCTACATTCAGACCAAGAAATACTGCTAATACAATTCCTAAAATATACTTCATTTAAAAGAGTTGTAATTAAGGTGTTGAAATTAAAAAGAAAACTCATATGTGAGCCTGATTGTAGGATAATCAGAATTCTTTTTCACATTACATCATTTAGGATGGTAATTTTTCACTTTACAACGCCCCTTTTTACCGACCAAGGCTATATTAACGCTATATAAAAACTATAACAAGTCTAGGATGAAAATTTTCAACATAGCTTTGATATAGGATTGACATAGGGTTAATATAGCCTTGGTCGTCTTAAATTTCCTGTTTTTAATATGTAATGAATCATGTTCCAGTAGATTACAACCGGCCAGTCCATTTTATGACGGCATTAAAATAAAATAAGATTATCGGCTTGGTACCTGACAAAAATAGCTATAATAGAAAAAGTGCGCAAATACATGTTGAATTTGCGCACTCGTGGAGTGTTTTATTGAATTTTTTATGAGATACTCATTAAGATAGGATAACTAGGATAACTTCATTTAAAAAAAGTGTGCATGATTAACAGAAAGTGAGAATCTGCAAGAGCTTTATAGCTCAAGTTTGTTAATTTTGACTCTTTATAAATATCTTCGAATTGGAAATCAGTTTTGATCATACATACGCTGGATTTTGGATTCTCCTGGCTTTCCTGGCTTCATTGGGCATTAGCTTACTGCTCTATTACAGGAACAAGGAAAATTCAAGTCTTTCTGGTTTCCAGAAGGGCTTTCTGGCTGCCCTGCGTTTCTGTTCGCTTTTCCTTATTTTCCTGTTCTTACTATCTCCTCTGATCCGAAAGGAAAAGAAAATTAAACAATTGCCTATACTGGCTGTGGCCGTTGATAACTCTCTTTCCATTAAATCTTACGCACATTCTTTTGAACAATTGTCAGAGAATATTCAAAAGCGCTTTGCAGAAGATTATAAAGTGGAATTCTGGACCTTTGGCGAGAAAGTCGAATCAGGAGAAGCTTTCTCCGGAGAGGAAAGAAGCTCTGATTACGGGATGGTGATTAAAACCCTGAAG
>JACMKG010000485.1 GCA_014380255.1 Prolixibacteraceae bacterium
AAAAATAGTTTCAAGTTTCAGGTTTCAAGTTCCAAGTTTAGGCTTGCATAGGGTAAGTTATTTATAATTTTAATAATTTCCCTAAGACTTTAAGATTTATAAGGAGCTTAAAGACCTTGGCTCTTGAACCCAGTATATTGATAACACCTTCAACTTTTTGGCCCGATAAATGTATTATAGAGAGAAAGTTATTGCCATGAGAAAAATACGTGCGGTTAAATTAGGAGCCAACTTATATAATTTGTTTGCTGATGAAGTGAAGTCAGAAGCCTATCGTCAGCATTATTCAGATCCTTCATTCTGGGCTAAATTAAAGGAGTTTGCAAGAGTAGCTGGAATGAAGGTAGTTTATCCTGCATTGTTGCTACAATACATGATGAAATCAAATGATGTGTCCCTTAAGACCAAGCTGATCATATCGGCAGCCTTGGGTTATTTCATCCTTCCAGTAGACTTTATCCCCGACTTTGCCCCTATGATAGGCTTTGCTGACGATCTGGGTGTTTTTATGCTTATTCTAAAGCAAATGGCCTCTAATGTGACTCCGGAAATTAAGCAACAGGCCCGGGAGCATCTTCATAAATGGTTTAATGAAACCAACAGTGAAGAGTTGGACGACCTGGAACGTAAGTTTGCCCAGGATCAGCCATCGCAATAGCGATCATATGATTCATAGTTTTCTTATTAACACATAGGCACATAGGACACATAGAATAATTTTTAACTATGTGTCCTATGTGCCTATGTGTTATAGTAATTTGTATTTCAAAATTACAAGCACATGAAAGTGAAAACCTGCACAACACTCTTCAATCCATCAATCCATCAATTCTTCAATCTTTCTAATTAATGTGAACTTTCATTCCTTGAATTCACATTTTAAATTTCTTTCTTCCAAACAGCCTGGAAGTAACCTCCACTTTGAGACATTCGGCGATTGGCCTCATAGGCATCTGATTCCCCAATCAGCTTAAAGCTATCGAGCATGGTATGGTAATCACTGAACGTGATCGGATTTACTACTCCAGCACTCTTTGAGCTTTCTTTTCCCTTTCGGGCCTGGAGAAGGTAAACATACTTCGTGTTGTTTTTGATGTAACTCAGGTAGTTTTTTACAATCTCAGGTTCCATCTCCCCAAAGCTGGCGCTGTTCCAGAATACATCAATTTTATAATTGCTGAGCAGCGGGAACATCCAGTTTCCGAACATATGCACCTTCCCTTTCTGAATGACCGTATTCAGGTCAGTGGCATCGATGGTCTTCTCTGATGTAATCATCTGGTCGGCTCCCAAAGCTTTTGAGAGGTACTGTTCACACAGGTACAGCGGGGCCGGTAAATCAAAGCATAGGATGGTCAGCTTGGGATAGATTTTTTTCAAGATCTCTACCTGAAAGCCTGCTCCGGAACCCAGTTCTATGATTGTTTCATCACCCTGAAGGTTTAAATACTGCTGAGCAAAGCAAAAGCGGATATAGAAATTCAGGAACTGCATGGTGTAGTTCTTTCCATGCATTTCAAACAAATCGGAAGGGTTTCCGAATGTACTTGCTTCCAGTTCTGAAATGGATTTGGCTTTGGCAACCTGGCCCTGTAAGATGCAATGATTGTATGCCATCTCCCTGATGTCGCTTAACCTCAACGAATAGGGGAGGGTAGCCTTATTAGTAATAAACAGGGAGCGGATAATCTTCTTAATCAACTTGGTGTGAAATGGCATGTTGACCGTGTAGTTGTATACCGATTCTGTAAAGCCAAAGGTGCCGAAGATGGGATATTTACCGCTTCTTAACTGATTCAGGTCTGCCTTTTTTATCTCTTGGGCAATCTTGTCTTCGTAGGCTTTCCAGTATCTCCCGGCCTGGAAAATGGCTGGTGCATTCTTATATTCATTGAGTAGCCTTTCCAGGTTTTGCATTACACTTTAAATTAGTTGATCAATAGTATCGGAATAGTTTTCAAATGTAAGTATTTTACGTTGATGTTATGTTTCATTTTGCCTTATTCATTAAATAATAATCCGCTAGCGCTTGTTCCCTTCCTGTTGTTTATGATCCTGAAGATCAGGCAGAAATGTAAAAATATACATTAAATCTACCGTTTTCAATAACCATTTATAGAGGGGCTTGTTGTTATTTAATCAGTGAATGGATTTGTTCAGTGAAATTGGAAGATAAAACTGTTGATTGCGAAGAAGACTCACTCGTTCCTGATATCATGTTTGAGTTTTTAGAACCCATGAAAAAGAATATATATCTTCTGTATTGCTGCCTTATCTGTTTTCAAACGCTCCCTGCGCAATACAGGACCAACATACATACTATTTCGCGCCGTGATGGATTGTCAAACGGTGCTGTCAATGTCGTTGCAAGAGATGCGGAAGGCTATGTGTGGTTTGGTACCTGGAACGGGCTGAACCGCTATGATGGCACCAGCATAGTCACCTACCTGCCTGGCAATCAAACAAAGGCCATACACAACC
>JACMKG010000486.1 GCA_014380255.1 Prolixibacteraceae bacterium
CGTATTTACATGCCTTTGATGAATTATTATTCCCCCCTTTTGGTTACTTTTACAAAAAGAATAATGAAGTAGATAGAGTATTCCACATAGTTACTCCTAAATCATTCTCATTCTTTGGATTAAGAGTATTAAACCATCAAAACAAATACAATGAAATTCGGCTTTTTTGATGATTCACAAAGAGAGTATGTGATAACCAATCCACAGACCCCATGGCCTTGGATCAACTACCTGGGAAATGAAGATTTCTTCTCCCTGATATCGAATACCGCAGGAGGCTATACCTTTTACAAGGATGCCAAGTTCCGCAGACTGACCCGCTATCGTTACAACAACGTGCCCATGGACAGCGGGGGCCGTTATTTCTATATCAAGGACGAAGATACCGTTTGGTCGCCCGGGTGGAAGCCCTGCAAGACTCCGCTCGACCGCTATGAATGCCGTCACGGGATGAACTATACCTCCATTGAAGGAGAAAAAAATGGGGTAACTGCCAAGGTGCTTTTCTTCGTTCCCCTGAAGACATGGGCCGAGGTGCAGAAACTCACCCTTACTAATAATTCATCTGAAGTAAAGAAAATTAAACTCTTCTCTTTTACCGAATGGTGCTTGTGGAATGCAGCAGCCGATATGGAAAACTTCCAGCGAAACTTCTCAACCGGTGAAGTGGAAATTGAAGGATCGGTTATCTATCACAAAACAGAATACAAGGAGCGCAGGGATCATTTTGCATACTATTCGGTCAACACTCCTGTCCAGGGTTATGACAGCGACCGTGAGTCCTTCTTCGGCCTATACAACGGCTTTGATGAGCCTCAGGTGGTAGCTGAAGGAACGCCCCGCAATACCATGGCCCACGGTTGGTCGCCCATTGCATCCCATTATATTGAAGTAGAACTTCAGCCCGGGGAGTCAAAGGATTTTGTCTTTGTGCTTGGATATATAGAAAACGCCCAGGACGATAAATGGGAATCAAAAGGCGTCATCAATAAAACAAAGGCAAAGGAAACCATCGCCCGTTTTGACACGGCAGAGAAAGTGGATGCTGCATTGGCCGAACTAAAGAAATACTGGGAAAACCTGTTGGGTGTCTACAATGTGAAATCAGGAGATGACCGGCTTGACCGCATGGTGAACATCTGGAACCAGTACCAGTGCATGATCACCTTCTGCTTCTCACGCTCGGCTTCCTTCTTTGAAAGCGGCATCGGTCGCGGCATGGGTTTCAGGGATTCCAACCAGGACCTCATTGGCTTTGTGCACCAGATACCCGAGCGTGCCCGTGAAAGGATCATCGACATTGCTTCCACCCAATTCCCCGACGGAGGTTGCTACCATCAGTATCAGCCCCT
Source organism: Prolixibacteraceae bacterium (assembly GCA_014380255.1). The sequence continues at coordinate 1,353 of JACMKG010000486.1, forward strand.
TACCAAGCGTGGCAACAATGACATTGGCGGTGGGTTTAATGACGATCCCCTATGGCTGATCCTTGGCACCATCAGCTATATCAAGGAATCGGGCGATTTCAGCATCCTTGACGAGATGGTGCCCTTTGACAACGATATGAGCGTAGCCCGCACCCTGTTTGATCACCTGACCGTGTCGTTTGATCATGTGGTCAATAACCTTGGCCCTCACGGACTGCCCCTTATCGGACGTGCCGACTGGAATGACTGCCTTAACCTGAACTGCTTCTCGAATGACCCCAACGAGTCGTTCCAGACTACCGAAAACAAGACTGAAGGAACTAAGGCAGAATCACTGATGATTGCCGGGCTGTTTGTAATATACGGACGCGATTACGCTGAGCTTTGCACCAATCTGGGCAAGACCGCAGAGGCTTCCCGTGCGCTGGCGGAGGTGGATAAGATGGTGGAAGCTATCAAGGAACACGGCTGGGATGGCGAATGGTTTATCCGTGCCTACGATTACTACGGCCGTAAGATTGGCAGCAATGAAAACGAGGAAGGCAAGATCTTCATCGAATCCAACGGCTGGTGTACCATGGCAGGTATTGGCAAGGAAGAAGGTCTTTGCGAAAAAGCCCTTGACTCGGTCAAAGAGCGCCTTGACTCCGATTATGGCATTGTGCTGAACAACCCAGCCTTTACCAAATACTACATAGAATATGGCGAGATATCAAGCTACCCGGCAGGCTACAAGGAAAATGCAGGTGTATTCTGCCATAACAACCCTTGGATCATGATCGGGGAAACCATCATTGGCCGTGGCGATCAGGCATGGGAATATTACAGCAAGATCTGCCCTTCTTACCTGGAAGACATCAGCGAACTGCACAAGACAGAGCCTTACGTGTATGCCCAGATGGTAGCGGGCAAGGATGCCTTTAAACCCGGTGAGGCCAAGAACTCATGGCTAACAGGTACCGCCTCATGGAATTTCTATACCATCAGCCAGTACATCCTGGGTATCCAGCCAGACTATGATGGATTGAAGATTGACCCTTGTATCCCGGCTAAATGGGATGGATTTGAGATTACCCGTAAATTCAGGGGCGCCACCTACCAGATTAAGGTAGTGAACCCAAACCACGTATGCAAAGGTGTTGGCAAGGTAACCATTGACGGAAAACCTTATGATTCGAATGTGTTGCCATTGTTTGAAAAGGGAACAACGCATTCAGTAGTGATAGTATTAGGCTAGTAATGATAACTTTCAAAGGCCGTCTCATTAAATAATTGGACGGCCTTTTTATTTTTATAATTAACTTCCCCAATAGCCCATCAAGTTAACTTGTAATTGTTACTGTATCAACAGCCTGAAAAAAACGAGTTGCCTTTTCATTTTTTATTGTCCATACATGTACCGCATTGGCTTTAAATGAACGACCGGTTGCTTTATTGGTTCCCCGGTAATAGCCTACCATGGTCACTTTATCATCCACTCCAAAGATTTCACTCACTTCAATATTAAATCCATCAATATAATCAGGGATAGGCATGAAAACATTCGTTAAGACTGCTTCTGGTCCTATATAAATACCATCCCCTTTTACAAAGGGCATCCCCTTGCATTCACACCATTCAATGGCAGGATCAAATGAATTTAAAACCGCTTCAACATTGCCTGTTTCAAAATTGGAATAGGCTTGTTTAATTAATTCTGTGTTGTTCATAATAGATTAATTTGAAGATGAAATAATAAACCAATGGAATAGAAATTTTGTTACCGGTCAGGCAATCAGTTATCTGCAGTGACAAATCTTAAACGAACAGTATATAATTTAGTTACGCTTTTAGTAAAATTAATTTTTATTTAAACTGTCAAAAGAAATTTAAAAGAAAAGACGAGCTAGCAGGAATTTGTAATGCTAACTATTTCCAAAGTTTACTTGACAGGAATTAAACAAATGATTACTTTCGGGAAAAAGAATACCTAAACAGAATTGAAATATTTTTCCATCCTCGTATTGCATAAAATATACCATGTCACTATAACAAATTTAAGTAATCGGTTTTGATGCCGACGACACTCTTTGGGTAAACGAACCATTTTATCAGGCTGTTGAGAAACAATTCTGTGCAATCCTGAAACCATACCTGGAAGAGGAAGAAGCATCCAAGGAGCTGTTTAAGACCGAAATACAGAACCTGGAAATCTATGGATATGGAGCCAAAGGGTTCCTGCTGGCTATGATTGAAACTGCCCTGAGGGCAACCAGCGAAAGGATTACCCCAGGGGAACTGATTCGCATTATGGAGATAGGCAAAACCTTGTTGAAGATGCCCATTCAGTTGCTCGATGGAGTAGAGAACGTGTTGAAGGTACTGAAAGAGCGCTACCGCCTGATCATGGTCACCAAGGGAGATTTGCTTGATCAGGAGCATAAACTGCAGAACTTCCGCTAGTCGGGATTTGCAATCCCGACTATTTAAGGGAAGATCTTTGATCTGTATTTTGTAACACATTGTTTTTTTGTTGTCGGATTAAAAATCTAAGATAAAGAGTGAGGATTACAAATTCTCATTAGCGGAGATCAGGCATGGGAATACTACCGCAAGATCTGCCCTTCCTACCTCGAAGATATCAGCGAACTGCACAAGACAGAGCCTTACGTGTATGCCCAGATGGTAGCGGGCAAGGATGCCTTTAAACCCGGCGAGGCCAAG
>JACMKG010000487.1 GCA_014380255.1 Prolixibacteraceae bacterium
ATAGGGGAAGTGAGTTCAAAATGACACTGGATACCGTAAGCGTTAGAACCTACTTTTACCACCTGGTTGGTACAAAACTGGCCTGTTGCCAAAAGGGTCATATCTTTAGTTAGTTCTACCGTTTCGCCATGAAGATGGAAAACATTCAGCGAATGCTCAAGGCCCCTAAACAAAGGGTCGATCTTGCCCTGATCCGTTAACTCCACACTGAAATATTGGCCATCGGGGCCTCTCAATCCAATCTCTTTTACAAGGCTTTTAACGACCTTTCCTCCCCCAGCCTTAACCAGTGTTTGCAGCCCCAGGCAAATGCCCAGGTAAGGCTTGTTGCTGGCTAAAACCTCGCGGATACGATTAAGTTCTATCACCATCTTTTCATTCCCATCATTGGCGCTGTCAGGCCCACCCAGAACAACTACAGCCTTGTAATTTATGACCTCAGGAAAAGGCTGGCCTATTTGAAGATCAACTATATGATAGGATATGTTTCGCTCTGTCAATAACTCTTCCAGTAAACCCGGACCTTCATCCGTATTATTTTTAACTAGGAGTATTTCTTTTTGCATAGCATGAATATGAAGGAGCAATATAAGGCATTTACGAAAAAGGAAACTTATTTTTGTGCAAAATTTAAGCAATGATGACTAACGAAAACAAACATTTCACTGAAAACGAGCGGATATTTTATTCGGATGGTTATAAGCTGGCCCAGTCGGCTATTGAAAAGGGGCTCACCAATGCCACCTTGTTTGCAGCCATAGAAGACTTGTATACGGCCATTGACGGGCTGAATGATTCGATCATAGCGCTTGCTGAAAAGCAGAACATGAAGGTAGCCTGCCACAAAGGATGCCAATGGTGCTGCCACCAGGCCGTATATGCCAACTCGTATGAGTTGCACTACCTGTCAGAACGGGTTAAAGCGGTCATTTCAAAAGAAAAGATATCAAGGTGGATCGACGCCGCTGAAGCCAAGCATGCGGTCACCTCTAAAATGAATGAGGAGCAGGTTGCGGCTTATAAGTCGCCCTGTCCGTTGCTGGAAAACGGGGCCTGTTCGATCTATGCCATAAGGCCTATGGCCTGCAGGATTTACCTGTCGACCAGGCTGGAGACCTGCGTGGAATATTATCGGAACCCCGAAAACAAGGAGAATTACCCTGCGTTGATTGATTTCCCGTTGCGCGCCGGAAGGATGATGAACGAAGGTTTTATGGCCGCATTGAAAGAATACGGAATTGATACCGCGGAATTCAGGCTGGAAGAAGGATTGAAAATCGTGTTGAAAAATGACATGCCTGAATTTGGGAAGGCAGAAAAGAGATCAGATTCCTGATCCTGAATGAAATGACAGCCCTTATTAAGAGTAAGTTTTACTAAGTGATACGTGCTAAAAACGTAAGCCAAACGGTTGCTTATTCCTATCCTAAATTGTTAACAAGTACAGCCACCACCTTTTAACGTTTCATATCCAGCATTAAATCAATTATTTACGATCTCACACTAGTTATCAACAATTGTTAACAACTAGTGTTGACAGATCTTTTGATCAAAAATCAGCAAGAGGTTGTATTAATTGCAAAAGATGTTGTAAATTTATTCTATCAGACGAGCGATAAAAAACTGCTTGGAATGAATGAAACGGGGGATAAGGTACTTAAGTGAATCAGACACCCGGTTTTTCGGATCAAAGGATGCGCATTCAGGAAAAGCTGAAGTTCGAACCGCAGCATTCAATTGCAAGGTTCAGCAACAAGAAAAAGAGCTCCAAAAAAGTTCATTTAAATGTTGGTTCAAAAAGAGCAGGAGACCACAAGAAACTTAGGTTTTTTGTACGTCGTACTGAAAACGAAAAAGATCTTCGGATAAGTAGTAGTTTTTCATCTGTCAAGCGTTTGAAAAGACACTGAAAGATGACTTAAGAGAACTTCGTTCGCGAAGGTGAATTCGCAGGAAATCATCGAACGAACAGCTTGAATGCAATGCTGTAAAAGGCATGCAGGAAAGTTTGAGGCTGAAAACAACTGGTTGAACAAACCAGGCGAGCAGGCCAGTTTTAATAACCGTAGTCTGGCACCGATGTTAACCTTCGGGTTAAACAGAAGTGAATGGGAACCATCCTTAATGGATTGTTCCCATTCGTGTTTTATAGGCTATCGTTAGCCTATTTAAAGGATTTGATGAATCAAGGGCAAAAGGCGGTGTATAGTGAGTAAATGAAATATTGTTGCAAATACTTTAGTCTCCGGACTTCACTAAAAATAACAAATGTGGGATCAAGTGCAAAAGCCGGTGGAGAAAATAAAGGATTGATTTCATTCATAATGATTTTGTATTTATAAGCTAATTCGCATGCTGCTTCCAACCTTATCGATTAATGAACCTTCGTAGCATGATGGGCATCACCACGCTTCAAACCTTCTCAACCTTCTCATATCTAAATATTTAAAATAAGGTCGAGAAGGTTGTGGCTGCCTGGAGTCATTTGCTGCTACGAAGGTTTCTGAAGAGAATAAGGTTTCCTTTCAGAAGCATTCTGAAGTTAAGGAGATGAAAAAACGATTAACCTATTCCGTCTTTAAGATGAAAATCGTCCACCGTCATTTACGCTTGATTCAATAAAACAGAAAGGCAACCGACTTTACAAAGGTATTATCCGGCTCTTGTTTTCTATACTCTTTCTATACTCTTTCTATACTAAAAAGTGGGTTTTAGTATAGATACAGATCAGAGAAAGCACTTAAAACAAAAGGGCGATATGAGGATGATAATTCATTGATAAAGTATCATTTCCCGGGAAGGCAGATACCTGGAGTGTCTTTTTGATTGGCTATTGCTATATCCAGATCTTTCGGTGTAAATGTAGCCCTATTTACAGGTAATTCCAAGGATTCGCGAAACAGTTGTCATATCCAGGATCAGGATTAAAAATCGTAAATTTAGACAGATAATTATGCTCCAGTTATACAGATTGACCTGTATTTATCAGGTTTCACGCTCTTAATTTTATTACATTTGTATATAAAAAAACATTTAGAAGTGAAAAGAGACAATATAGATCAGGTTTTCAGCAAATTTTCAAAGCTTAAAGTTTTAGTAATTGGCGATGCTATGATCGATAATTATCTATGGGGTAAGGTGGAACGCATCTCTCCTGAAGCTCCTATTCCAATTGTTACTGTCACCAAGGAAGAAAACAGGTTAGGCGGAGCAGCTAACGTTTCTATGAATATACAGGCCCTGGGGGCCACTCCCATACTGATCTCCGTTATTGGAAATGACGAGAAAGGACGCATCTTTGAAGACCTGATGGAGGAAAAGAAACTTCCCCGCGAAGGTATATTTATTGATCCCAGCCGCATAACGACTGTTAAAACGCGCATAATCAGCGGAGGAAAGCAAATTGTAAGGGCCGATCAGGAAATCTCCACATTGATTAATCACATCTTCGAAGTCGAGATATTCGATAAGATACGCACCATCATGGAAAGCCAGGAGATTAATATCGTCATATTTGTGGATTACGACAAGGGACTGATTACCCCATGGCTGATCGATCAGGTAAAGGCATTGGCTAAATCAAAGAATATACTCATTGCAGCGGACCCCAAGAGCAGAAACTTCAACAATTACCAGCAGGTTGATTTATTTAAGCCCAATTTCAAGGAATTCAAGGACGGACTTAAACTGTCGGGTGAAAAGACAGACATGGAGCAGCTGAAGATCGTTTCTGAAAAATTCAAGAAGGAAAACCAGATTGGATTGCTCTTTATTACTTTGTCTGAACTGGGTGTATTTCTCACCAACGGGGTCAAACAAAATTATTACCCTGCCGAAGTGCGTGATATAGCCGATGTATCGGGTGCCGGAGATACAGTGATTGCCACAGCCAGCCTATGTCTGGCCGCCGGGTTACCCGTTCCGTTGATGGCACAGCTCTCTAACCTGGCAGGTGGACTGGTATGTGAAAAACTCGGGGTGGTGCCCATCGATCTGGAGCAGTTGAAAAAGGAGGGAAAGAAGATTCATATTATTTAACATTCTATCTTTACTTCAAAATACGCTTTGCTGTATAGGTCCATGCAGGAGAATAGGGTGCATTATAATTAAACAAACGATTACTTACAAGGTCTATCCTAAAAACATTCACACCACAACATTCAATAAATAAACGTATTACAAGATAATTTAGTTTAATTAATAAATATTCACAACCTGATTGTGTTTAAAATATTAACTTTGGAACTTACCAAACAAGCAGTTTTTATATATGGGAAAAGTAATTGCGCTTGCTAACCAAAAGGGGGGCGTTGGGAAAACAACAACAGCGATTAATCTGGCAGCAAGCCTGGCCGTTTTAGAATATAAAGTATTGATCATTGATGCCGATCCTCAGGCAAATGCGACCTCGGGAGTAGGTTTTGATGTAAGGAATGTAAAAACAAGTATTTACGAATGTATTGTAGATGAGATCGATCCACGGAAAATAATCTTAAACACCGAGATTCCAGGGTTAGACCTTATCCCCTCTCACATTGATTTGGTAGGGGCAGAAATCGAAATGCTCAATCTGCCGAACCGTGAGAGAGTCTTACGACATGTCATAGAAAAGATAAGAGCAGACTACGATTTCATACTAATCGACTGTTCTCCTTCGTTAGGTCTGATAACAGTTAATTCATTAACTGCCGCTGATTCTGTGATCATACCAGTGCAATGCGAGTATTTTGCCTTGGAAGGATTGGGCAAGTTACTGAATACGATTAAGATCATCCAGACCAAATTGCATCCTGAGCTTGAGATAGAAGGCTTTTTGCTCACGATGTATGATTCCAGGTTGAACCTATCGAACCAAGTGATGGAGGAAGTAAAGAAACACTTCCAGGAAATGGTGTTTGAATCCATCATTCATCGTAATATTAAACTGAGTGAAGCTCCGAGTTATGGGCAACCTGCCATCTTGTATGATGCAACCTCCAAAGGATCAGCTTCGTACATGAACCTTGCAAGGGAATTGCTTCAAAACAATGGAATGACTAAAATTAAGAATTCGGACAAAATAATTGAATAACAACCTTTTGTTATGGCAAAAAAGAATGTATTGGGAAGAGGTTTAGGTGCTTTAATAGAGGGAGCAGAATCTAATAATGAGATTAAATCTTCGATTAATGAAGTGAAGATTTCAAAGATCGTTGCCAACCCTTACCAGCCTAGAACGACCTTTGATGAAGAAGCCTTGAATGAACTGGCAGCATCGATTCGGGAAATGGGTATTATTCAACCCATTACTCTTCGTAAAGTCGATGATGACAGCTATCAGATCATTGCTGGAGAGAGACGTTTCAGAGCATCAAAGATAGCCGGTCTGACTACTATTCCTGCCTATGTGCGTACTGCCAATGATGAAGGAATGCTCGAGATGGCGCTGGTTGAAAATATTCAGCGTGAAGATTTGGATGCCATCGAAGTTGCCTTAAGCTACCAACGGTTAATCGATGAGTGCAAGTTGACCCAGGAAGAGATGAGTGACCGGGTAGGCAAAAAGCGCTCAACGGTGACCAATTACCTGCGGTTACTGAAATTACCTGCCAAGATACAGAAAGGGATTATTGAAAAAGCCATCACCATGGGGCATGCACGGGCTTTGGTCAATATCAAGGACTCGGATATGCAGTTAATGATTTATGACGAGACCCTGAAGAATGACTTTTCAGTGCGCCGGGTGGAAGAGCTTGTCAGGAACTACAATGAAGACAACTCCACTTTCAAGCCGGAAGAAAAGCCTAAGAAGGATAAATTTCCCAATGAATATGAGGACTTGCATAACCATCTGAATAAATTCTTTCAATCAAAGATTGATTTCAGGATGGATCCAAATGGTAAAGGGAAAATTGTCATTCCGTTTGACTCAGCTAAAGATCTGGAACGAATTTTAGGAATCTTTGATAATTTAGATGCATAGGAAATTACATACATTTCCAGTATCGGCCTTTAGTGTCTGTGTGCTGGCAATCCTGTTCTTAGGTACAGGATTTTCCTCATATAGTCAGGAAACCTTCAAGGATACCGTGCTTGCACCACAGCCTGCCAAAGTCCATTCACCCAGAAAAGCAACCATCTATTCAGCCGCACTGCCCGGCCTGGGGCAGATCTACAACCGTAAATACTGGAAAGTACCTTTCGTTTACGGAGGATTTGCTGCTCTGGGATACTTTATTAACTTTAACCACGGAGAATATATCAAATTCAGACAAGCATATTCTGATATCATTGATGGGAATCCGAATACTAGTTCACACCTTAAATTAATCGTTAATTACCAAGACACCAGGGAAAGTCAATACATTGAAACCTTACGGACCACCAAAGATTATTGGCGAAGGAACAGAGATTTACTGGTGATAGGTACAGCGGTATTTTATGCGATTAATATAATAGATGCAAGTGTTGATGCCCACTTTTTTAAGTTCGACATCAGTGATGATTTATCGATGAAGTGGGTTCCGGGACCTGTAATGTGTGCAAACGATAAGACGATGGGGGTACATTGCAGAATTACATTCTAACTAAAGAAGACTATAAATGAAAATTATACAGCTAACAGTTTTATTCCTGGTAATGGCCATCTTTAATTCAATGGCTGCAGGGATAAAAAAAGAAAGTATTCTAAAAGCCTGTACAATAGGTGTAGCAGCCCTAGATACAGTCGACGGATATGAGAAATACTATCAGATTCCTGATGAAAACCTAAACAAATACTTCTCTGATAAGCTGGATAGCATGTTGAAAAGCTGGTATGTTCAAAATGCCTTTCTCCTGGACAGCATGGAACTTGCCGAAGCTGACACGCTCAAACAAACACTCCCCGATTCCGTCTATATTCAAAGGCTTCAGTCCATGCAGTCGGCAGTAAGCCTTGGCTACAACAATACGGTTAAGAATTTCATCACCATGTACACGGTTCGCAAACCCAAACAGGTGTCTGTAATGCTTGGCCTGGCAAACTATTATTTCCCCATGTTTGAAGAAGCCTTGGCTAAATACAGTTTACCCATGGAATTGAAATATCTGCCCATCATTGAATCAGCGCTGAATCCAAGAGCCAATTCAACGGCCAGCGCCGTAGGGCTTTGGCAGTTCATGTATTCGACGGGTAAAATGTATAAACTTGAAATAAGCACTTTTGTCGACGAGCGCCGTGACCCACTAAAAGCCACAGACGCGGCAGTGCGGTATTTAAGGGATTTGTACAATATTTACCACGACTGGCACCTGGTGATCGCTGCTTACAATTGCGGCCCCGGAAACGTCAATAAAGCCATTAAACGATCGGGTAATGCCAAGGATTACTGGAAAATATATTACAGCCTTCCCAAAGAAACGAGAGGTTATGTGCCTGCTTTTATTGCAGCCAACTATGTGATGAACTTTTACCAGAGCCATAACATATTTCCCAAGTCACCGGATTTTGCTATTATCACTGACACCCTGATGGTGAAGGATTACCTTCATTTCAACCAAATCTCGGAAGTAATAGGCATCTCGGTAGATCAATTACGCAGCCTAAATCCGCAATACCTTCGCGACATCATACCGGCAAGCAAAGCCAAAGCATATAGTCTTGTGCTGCCCCAGGAAGATGTTTCTACTTATCTTGAAAATGAAAACAATATCCATGCACACCGCAGGATTGAATTCTTCCCTAACAACGAGATTG